>CAXTYQ010000022.1:0-43327 GCA_964248505.1 uncultured Acidobacteriaceae bacterium | reverse complement strand
GGCAAGGGCAACTACGGGGGTCCTTCGCTTCGCTCAGGATGACGGCGGTGGAAACGGTTTTTTACATCAGGTGGACGGGATCGACATCGACGACGACGGCGCGGCGTGGGATCTCTGTATTTTCGGCAAATCGCAAAAGGCCGCGCAGCAGATCGCCGAGCACGGACCTCTGCTCGGCTTTCAGGACGAAGTGGTAGCGGTAGATGCGTTTCAGGCGTGAGATGGGCGCGGCGGCGGGCCCGATCACGCGCACCTGGTTGATGCGCTGCCCTTCGAACCACTGGCCTATCTGGCCCGCCCAGCCCATTGCCTCGGACCCGTCTTCGCTTTGGACGATCACGTTTGCGAGCACCGTGAAAGGCGGGTAGTGCATCCATCGCCGGTACTCCATCTCCTTTGCCACAAAGCCTGGGTAGTCGTGGGTCTGGGCGAATCGGATGGCGTAGTGTTCCGGATGATAGGTTTGCACGAGGACGCGGCCGGGCTTGTCGCCCCGGCCTGCGCGGCCTGAGACCTGCGTGAGTAGCTGAAATACGCGCTCAGCCGCACGGAAGTCCGGCAGACCGAGAGCGAAGTCCGCGCCTACTACACCTACGGTTGTCACGCCGTGGATGTCGTGGCCCTTGGCGATCATTTGCGTTCCGACGAGGAGATTGATCTCGCCGGTGTGAAGGCGTCCGAGCACACGCTCGATCTCGCCTCGCCCGCGTACGGAGTCGCGATCCATGCGGCCGATGCGAGCTCCGGGAAAGATGGCGCGCAGGCGCTCTTCGCCCTGTTGCGAACCTGCGCCGAGGAAGTACAGGTGCTCGCTCCCGCAGCTTTCGCAGATGGCGGGCACGGGCCGCCGAAATCCGCAGTAGTGGCACTCCAGCCGCTGCCCCGGCCTGGCGACGACGTCTGAGCCTTCGACCGATTTGTGGTAAGTCATGGCGATGGCGCAGTTCTCGCACTCGATGCGAGCGCCGCAGCTGCGGCACATGACTACAAAGGAGTAGCCGCGCCGGTTGAGGAGGATGATGGCCTGTTCGCCGCGATCGAGCGTCTCGGCGACTTCTGCAACCAGCCGGCGCGAGAAGATCTCCTCCTTGCCGACGGCCTGGAACTCGGCGCGCATGTCGACCAGTTCCATGTCGGGGAGTGGGCGGTCGCGCACCCGGGCGAGCATTTCGATCCGACCGTAGCGTCCGCGTTCGGTGTTTGACCAGCTCTCGATGGAAGGCGTGGCCGACCCCAGAACCACGACGGCCCCGTTCAGCTTGGCGCGCATGACAGCTACGTCGCGGCCGTGGTAGCGCGGCGTCTCTTCCTGCTTATAGCTCGAATCTTGCTCCTCATCGACGATCAGGAGGCCGAGCTCGGGCAGGGGCGCGAAGACGGCGGAGCGCGTCCCGACGACGACGCGCGCTTCGCCCTTGCGGATGCGATGCCACTGGCCGGCGCGCTCGCCCGGTGTCAGGCCTGAGTGCAGGAGCGCCACCTCGGGCCCGAATGCCTGAAACATCTCGCCTGCCATGGCCGGCGTCAGGCCGATCTCCGGCACCAGCAAGAGCGCGTTTTTGCCTGCCCGCAGAGCCCTCTGCATGACCGCCACATAGACCGCCGTCTTGCCGGAACCGGTTACGCCGTAGAGAAGATACGGGCGGAAATCGCGACGTTCCAGGGCTGCCGCGATGGTCGCCAGAGCCTCTGTCTGTGCCTCGTTGAGAAGATGCTGGTGCGCGCTCAGCTTGCCGTCGGTTGTGAGGCCGCTGACGGCAAAGGGCGACTCCTCGTCTTCTAAACGCACGAGACGGCGCCGGACCAGCGTGGCGATTGTTGACGCCGGTACATTTCGCCGCGCGAGACGATCTCGCAGATCGCGCAGACCGATGCGCCCACCGGCGGCCGCCGACATCTCCGCCATCGCGGCCAGCTGATTGGCGTTCAGGCGCGGGAGACGGAGGGCGGGGGTTGGTATCCCGTGCTCCCCAGGCTCGCTTCGCTGCTCGCGGATCTCTGTTCCCGGCCCGTCCACCAGGATGGCGACCTGCTCCAACCGGCGGGCGTCCCGCTCCTGAGCGACGGCTTCGCGGAGCAGCCAACGTTTGCGCACCATCCCGTCGAGCAGGCTCTTCCCTGCCCCGGTCGCGGATCGCAAGGCTGCGGTTTTGGCTGTGTCGCCGGCTTCGAGGTAGTTCAGCACGGCGTACTCGCGGTCCTGCTCCTCTGCCGGAAGCCGGCTACGTCGGGAGGCGCCTTTTGCCGCGCCCTCGTACAGGGCCTTGCGACCGGCTTCGGCGATGCGGTACACCCACTGGCGGCGCACCTCCGCGCCGAGGGGCAGCATGCCACGGAGCACCTCGCCGAGCGGCGCCAGGTAGTAGGCAGCGATCCAGTTTGCGAGTTCCATCAGCTCGGCCGGCAGCGGTGCCTCTTCGTCCAGGACTGCCTGCACGGGCTTTGCTCTCACGCCCTCCGGCAGCGCCTCGTCGTGCAGACGGAGCACAACGCCGGTCAGCCGCTGGCCGCTGAACGGCACCAGCACACGTGCACCGACGGCGGGCTCGGGCCCCGTGCCCACCGCGTACGTAAAGGTGCGGTAGAGCGGGACCGGGAGGGCGACATCGCAGAACAGAGCCATCTCTCAAGCTTAACCGTGAGCATCGCTAGGTGACCCGAAAGGCGGATGTCAATCCCCAACGGGGCACTTGCCAGGTCGGCTCCGATCGAATCTTCTGAGGTAGACCGTAGGTGCGCACAACGCGGCACTCACCGAAAGGGCAAAATGTGGCTCGCATCGCTCAAATGACATCTCGCACCCGGCCACAGGCCTTCTCGGAAGCTGATCGCATGGCGGCGGTTCGTTCGCTGGAGCTGCTCGATACTGCTCCTGAGACCGAGTTCAACGATCTTGTCCAGCTAGCGGCCGATCTCTGCTCGGTCCCGATCAGCAGCTTCACGCTGGTCGATGAGGATCGCGCGTGGATCAAGGCGTCCGAGGGCGTGGAGATCACGGAGACGCCGCGCGAGCTTTCGATCTGCTCCTGGACTGTGCAGCAGAACAGTTTTCTCGAGGTGGAGGATACTAGCAAAGACGCTCGCTTCCGCAAGAATCCTTTTGTGATGGCCGAGCCTGGAGTTCGTTTCTACGCCGGTGTGCCGCTCCGTACACCGGACCAGCTTCCGGTTGGGACACTGTGCGTTGTTGATACCAAGCCGCGGTCGTTGACCGAGCGTCAGAGATCCGGTCTCGCGACGCTCGCCCGTCAGATCGAGACTCTCATCGCATTGCGCGCCGAACAGCGCCGCAACCGCGACACCCTGGCCGAAAACGACCGTCTCTCCCAGAGCCTGCGGTATAGCAACGACTTCTTGCGGGCCTTCATGAACAATGGTCCATTTGTCAGCTTTATCAAGGACAAAGATGGACGTCTGCTCTTTTACAACGATGCTTTTGCGAAGCACTTCGGAGTGACGGGCGAGGAGTGGCTCAATCGAACCGAGTTTGACGTCTTTCCCGAGGAGATGGCCAGGACGATTCGCGAGAGAGATCTGCAGGTGATCTCTGGCGGTGTGCCGGTTGAGTTCGCGGAGGCGTTCGCGGAGCCGAATGGGAAGATGGTTCACTGGAAGACCTCCAAGTTTCCGTTTTTGCACGAGACCGGCGAGCAGATGCTTGCGGGCATGTCGGTCGATGTCTCGGCTGAGATTGCGCGCGAGGCGGAGCTTCAACGCTTGCTGCAACACAAGGGAGAGCTCGCCGAAGGACTCCGGGCGACGGATTTTCTGCTCCACACGCTCGCCGAAAACAGCCCAAACCACATCTCCTTCAAGTCCGGCGAGGGCCGGTACATTTTCTACAATCGCGCGTTTGCCAGATACCGCGGCATCGACCAGAGAGCGTGGCTTGGGAAGACAGACCACGACCTCCAGCCGAAGAAGCTCGCCGACCGCGTGCGCAAGGAAGAGCTTGCCGTTTTGAAGGGTAACAGCGTGCAGGAGAGCGTTGATCAGATCAAGGGGCCAGAGAACCAACGGCTGACCTTCAAATCGACGCGCCTATGTATTGAAGGTCCCGAAGGGGAGAGACTGCTCGCCACCGTCGCGATGGATGTGACGGAGGCTTCTGCCCGGGAGCAAGCGCTCGCGACGGCGAATGCGCAGTTGCAAGCGCTTGCCGCTACCGACTCCCTCACCGGCCTGCCCAATCGCCGCGTCTTTGAGGAACGGCTTTCGAGCGCCTTCTCCGTCGCGCATCGGAACAACCGGCCTCTTTCCGTTCTGCTGATGGACATCGACAACTTCAAGAAGCGGAACGACACTTACGGTCACGCTGCGGGGGACGAGGCGCTTCGCCTGCTTGGCGGTGTGCTGCTCCAGAGTGTGCGAGCGGGCGACATTGCGGCGCGGGTGGGTGGCGAGGAGTTTGCCTTTCTTCTGCCCGAGACCGAGTCGGATGGGGCTTTGATTGTGGCGAACCGGCTGCAAGCGCGGCTGCGCAAGGTGGACGCGGGTCCTACCGGCCTTACCGTGTCGATCGGCATTGCGTCCCTGAGCCCAACCACGCCGAACTGGGAGCGTCTGCTCGCCCGCGCCGATGACGCCATGTACGCGGCCAAGCGCGCTGGAAAGGATCGCGCTGTCGTCCATTACCAGCACATCTCTCAACTCGCGACCGCCTTGCAGAAGGAGCTTGCCGAGCGCGAAGCTGAACCTCCGGCGGTAAGTGCCTGAGGCCTACTCTTTTGTTTGTGTACCGGCGGTTCTCTATCGGGATAGCTGGCCATTGCATCTATTGCGGCTGCGGCACGGCTGAAGCCATGCCCTTAAAACAAAAGGGACGTGATCAGAGGGTTCCTAGCGGATTTTTATCTCGGGCCTGGCTTGGGAGTTTGCAGTTTCAGATCGTCCATTACTCTCTGGAGATCCTTCCACGCCTCCCCTTTCTGCCGCGGATCGCGCAGCAAGAATGCGGGATGGTACGTGACCAGCAGCTTCGCTCCGCGGCACCTATGCCAGCGTCCGCGCAGGGACCCGAGCGACTGTCGCACTCCGAGCAGGTACATCGCCGCAGTTGCGCCCAGAGCCACGACCACTTCGGGCGCAATCACGTCGATCTGGTCAAGGAGGAACTGCGAGCAGGTGTTTGCCTCGACCGGCTCCGGCACGCGATTTCCCGGCGGGCGGCACTTCACGATGTTCGCGATGTAGACGTCTTGGCGATCGAGCCCCATGGCGCGGATCATGTTGTTCAAGAGCTGCCCGGCTTTGCCGACAAATGGGATGCCCGAAGCATCCTCGTCCGCACCTGGACCTTCGCCGACAAACATCAGGCGGGCGTTGGGATTGCCATCGCCGAAGACGATCGTGTGGCGGCCGGCATAGGCCAGCGGACACCGTGTGCAGTCGCCGATGTTGGATCGTATGGTTTCGAGCGCTCTGATTTTCTCTGGAGCTTCGACCCGCACCTCAGGCATGGGCGCGAGGTCGTTGAAGGAGATAAGCTTCGCGATCGGTGGCTCCAGGCCAGGCGAGAAGGCCGGTGTGAGAGCAGGCGCTTCGGGGCTGGGCAGAGGCGCACCGACTGCAGGAGCGGACTCCGGAGCCAACTCCGAGACAACCTGGGTCTCGGTCAACGGAAGGTGTTCCGGTTCGCCGCGCCGGTAGAAATCATAGACGCCCAGATCGCGAAAGTAATCGACGTAGGCCGCGATCTGGTCTTCGGGCATTGCGCTCATCTCTGCTGGTCAACTCCCGAGCTCTCGCGAAGCCGGAAGATTTCAGAGATCCAGATCAAGCATCGGCTCCGGCTTTTTCTCCGGCAACACATACTTTACGTGTCCCTGACGGATCTCGTCCTGCGCCACGCGACAGGCCTTCATGGACCTCGACGAGCCCAGTTGCGGGGCTCCGGACTGCAGCTGCCGAGCGCGTCGTGCTGCACCTTTGACCAGGCTGTACTTATTTACAAGCGCGTCCTCTGTCCTCATTGGTTCCCCCGTACTACTACGAATCTACCCCAGAGACGACCGGAGCTCCTAGACTTCTTTCCGAAGGCCTTCCGCAAACGGGACTTTGGGCCGTCCCTCGCCGAAGCTTGCGAGGGACGCCATGAGGCGCGGCGATCCCGCGTCTGTCCTCGCTGCGAGGGCCAGGGCTTCGTCGCCGCCGCAACCACCGCGCGAGCACAGGACGATGGCGCGGAGCTCTGCCACCGCGTGGTCGAGCACGTCATTGACCAGAGCGTAGCGATAGTCCCAGATCTGCCGCAGTTCGTTGCGCGCCTGCGAGAGCCGGCGATCGATCACCGCCTCGGCCGTGACATGCTCGGCGACGCTGCGGTTGCGCAGCCGCATTTCGAGCACCTCCGGGCTGGGCGGAAGGATGAAGATGGAGACCGCCTCGGGGAGCAGACGCATGACCTGCACCGCGCCCTGGACGTCGATATCGAGAAGGAGGTCCTTGCCGCTCGCACGCGCGTGGTCGAGCGCCGAACGCGCCGTTCCGTAGTAGTTGCCGAAGACCTCGGCCCACTCCAGAAATTCGCCCGCGGCGATCATTCGCTCGAACTCCGCGCGCGAGGTGAAGTGATACTCGCGGCCGTCCGTTTCGGAGCCTCGCGGCACGCGCGTTGTATACGAGATGGAAAACTCCAAGCCTTCTACCAGCGTTCGCAGCTGATTGACCAGCGTTGACTTCCCGGAGCCCGACGGAGCCGAGATGATAAACAAGATTCCTGCCATGCCGTCCTTACCCAAACCTAAAGGAGCAAAATGACCGAGAAACAAGGGATCAAGAGAGGCAGCACAATTGATCCAGTGTAAAACGGCGGCCTGATGTTCTACTCGAGATTTTGCACCTGCTCGCGCGCGCGCTCGATTTCGGCCTTCCATCTGAGCCCGAGTGCCGTGATGCGCAAACCCGCTTCGCCGGTCGCCCCGCCGGTCTTTGCCAGCGTTGTGTTTGCCTCGCGGTTCATCTCCTGGAGGAGAAAGTCGAGCCGTTTGCCGACCTCGCCGCCCTCGTCCAGAGTCTGGAGAAAGGTGTCCACGTGGGTGCGCAGACGTACGTTCTCCTCCTCGATGTCGCTCTTTTCCGCGAGGACTGCCGCTTCGGCAAGGAGCCTTTGCTCGCTGACCTGGACCCCTTGTAGAAGTTGCTCGAGCCGTGCTCGAAGACGGTCGAAGTGGCCCTGACGAACATCGTCCTGCGCGCCGGAGACCTCTTCACACTCCGCAGCGATGCGGCGCATTGACAATCGTAACTGCTCGACGAGCGCCGCGCCTTCAGACGCACGGACCTTGTCAAGCTGGTCGAGCAGCCCCGGCATCGCGGACAACACGGCCCGCTCCAGCGCCTCTTGCTCCGCCGCCTTGCCTCTGCCTTCAGAGCCGCGAGTCTGCTGCAGGATTCCCGGCAGACGCAGGATTGCGTTCAGGTCCGGATCGCCTGGGATCCCGTGCAGCCGTGACGCCTCGCGAAAGGCGCCGACGTACGCCGCCAGCAGATCCTGGTTCAGACCGAGCGATACCCCGGTGGCTTCGCGGTCGACATGGAGCGAGAGCTCGACGTGCCCGCGCCGCAGGCGGCTCTTCAGCAACGATCGGAGCTGCATCTCGAGTTCTGCGAATCCGCCGGGCAGACGAAAGTGGAGATCCAGAAAACGATGGTTGACGGACTTGATCTCGAGCGCGAAGCTGAGGTCTGGGCGCAGGCCTGGGCTTATATCTGGGCTTAGGTCTGGGCTCAGGTCTGGGGCGACCTTTACCTCCGCCGCGGCGCGCGCGAAGCCGGTCATCGAGAAGATCGGTTTCATGAGATGTGGCTCATGCGATTCCCTCGACGGCCACGGCCGCGGTCTCGACTATTCGGCCCATCTCCTCGGCCGTCACGCCCGTGAACTGTAGGTGAAAGAGTCGTTGGTAGGTTCCGGATTGCTGCAAGAGTTCCTCGTGGGTCCCGACCTCCGTGATGCGTCCGGCTTCGAGCACGGCGATGCGGCTGGCGCTGCGTACGGTGGAGAGACGGTGCGCGATGACAAACACGGTTCGACCGCGCATCAGGTTTTTGAGCGCTGCCTGTACGTACTGCTCGCTTTCGACGTCGAGCGCGGAGGTCGCCTCGTCGAGAATCAGGATTGGCGCGTTCTTTAGGATTGCTCGCGCGATTGCTATGCGCTGCCGCTCGCCGCCGCTGAGGCGCGCTCCCCGCTCGCCGACCACTGTGTCGTAGCCATGCGGAAGGTTGGCGACGAAGTCGTGGGCCAAGGCCATGCGCGCGGCCTCCTCTACCCGCGCGAGCGCCACGTTGGGCTGTCCGTATGCGATGTTGTTGCGCACTGTGTCGTTGAAGAGCACGACCTCCTGCGTCACCTTGCCGATCTGCCGCCGCAAGGACGCCACCGAGACATCGCGCAGATCATGGCCGTCGAGCGTGATGCGGCCGTCGGTAGGATCGAAGAAGCGCGGGATCAGATTGACCAGCGACGACTTGCCCGCGCCGCTCGGACCGACCAGAGCGATCACCTCTCCGGGACGCACATGGAGGTTGATGTCGTGGAGCACGACCTTCGGTTCACCACTACCCTCGGCGGCATACGCGAAGCCGACATGCTCAAAGCAGATCTCCTCGACGAAGCCCTGCAGAAGGATCGGCCGCTTGCGCTCGCGGACGTCGTCCTGCTCATCCATAAAGCCGAAGATCTCCTCGCTGGCACCGCGCGCTTGTTGAAAGCTGTTGTAGAAGAGAGCGAATTTGCGCACTGGATCGTAGAGGGTAAAGACGGCGATCAGGAACGCAATAAACGATCCTGCGGTCATTGCGTGGCTCTTGATGCGCTCGCGCCCGATGAGCAAGAGGAGCGCGATCGCCACCGATCCCAAGGCATCCATAAGGGGCGAGCTGATCGCCTGCACGCTTACGGCACGGAGGTTTGCGCGAAACAGCCGCGTTGCCGCGCGGCGAAACCGGTCGGTCTCCCACAACTCCATCCCAAACGCCTTTACGATCCGATTGCCCGTAATCGTCTCGTGGAGGATGTTCTGGATTTCGGCCAGCTTGTCCTGCCCTTTGCGCGTGGTCTGTCGAACCCGCTTTCCGATGCGACGCGCAGATCCGATTACGACCGGCACAAACAGGAGAAGCACCCACGCGAGCGTGCCGCCGTACCAGATCACGACGGCGATCGTGAACAGGAGCGTAAACACCTGCTGCAAGAACTCGCCGAGGACGCCGGACATCGCCGTCTGCACCTTTTCGATGTCGTTGATCAGCGTGGACAGGAGTGTGCCTGTGCTGTGTTTCTGAAAAAACGCGACCGATCGCCGCAGCACAGCTTCATAGAGGTCGTTGCGCAGGTCCGTGATCATGCCAAAGCCGGCGTAGTTCACCAGATACGTCCCGAAGTAGTCGCACGCCGACTTCAGGAGCGCCGACATCACGAGCGCGTATGCCACCACGGTCCACGCATTGTGGAAGTGCGTGGGCACAAGGAAGTGAAGGTCGAGCGGCCGCCGGAGATGTGGAACCGAGAACACCAGGACGTTGGCCGTCGGCACATCCGGCGTCAGGACCTTGTCGAAGATCGGCTTGACCAGGAGGATGCGAAACGCCGCCATCGCGCCGACGATCGCCATGAGCACAACCGACGCGAGCGAGTACAAGAGATAAGGCCGGCTGTACCGGAGCAGTCGCCAGACGGAGCTCAAGCGAGCCTCCGCCTGGGTGCTGCTGCGGCGATCAGGGGGACGTTCGCCATCCTGTTTATTCTATCGGCTGCTTGCTTTCACGCGAGACTAACGCGGCATATCGCGATGCGCCGCTGTCACCCGGTATCCCTCGTTGGCCAGGCGCTTTTTGACCTCTTCTGCGAGAAATACCGACCGGTGCTGCCCGCCCGTGCAGCCGAACGCGACCGTTAGATAGCTTTTGCCTTCCTTGATGTAGTGCGGCAGAAGGAACGCGAGCATCTCGGTCACCTTCTCCAGAAACTCCTGCGTTTGCGGAAAGTCGCGGACGAATTTGGCGACCTTGGGGTGGCGTCCGGTCAGTTTGCGAAACTCCGGAACGAAGTGCGGATTCGGCAAGAAGCGGACATCAAAGACCAGATCCGCCTCCGGTGGAACGCCATTCTTGAAGCCAAAACTATTCGACGAGATGGTGAGATTGCGCTCCGGCGCCTCGCGCTCGAATTGCGCGTTGATGTGCGCGCGCAGCTCATGGACATTGAACTTCGTCGTGTCGAGCAGGATGTCGGCTACGTTGCGAATGGGGTCGAGGCGCTTGCGCTCGGCGCGAATCGATTTGACGACGGTGTCGGTGCGCCCGAGGGGATGCGGCCGGCGCGTCTCGGAGAAGCGTCGGATCAGGGCCTGATCGCTGGCTTCTAAAAACACGACGCGCGTCGGGAGGACCTTGCGCACTTGTTTGAGGATCTCGGGAAATTCTTCCAGCCGAGCACCTTCGCGCACATCGATGACCAGAGCCGCGCGTTCGGTTTTGGCGGATTGTCCGACCAGATCGGCAAAGCGCGGAATCAGCTCGAGCGGGAGGTTGTCGACCGAGTAGTAGCCGAGGTCCTCGAACGCCTTTAGGGCCGAAAGCTTGCCCGACCCGGACATGCCGGTCAGGATGACGAGCTCGCCCGTGCTGGGTGGGACAGCTTCAGGTGTGGGGGGAGCCTTTGCAGACCGTTTTCGGACGGTGGAGACGGACTTCGACGGTGTTTTTTTCTTGGCGACCGCGTCTGTTTTTACCCGCTTCGCTGCCATGAAGGCATCGTAGCATTGCCGCAATCAAGGTCTCCACAAATCTGGGACGGAAGAAGCTATTCCGCGCCGGCCGGCTCCGTCTCTTCCACTTTCAGGTCGCCCTTTGGGTGATGGTTGATCGTAGTGCGCTTCTGGTTCTTGCGAATGGCTTGCTGCTCCACCTTGGCAAAGGCATCGTGGAGGGCCGCGCCCATCTCCGCCGCTTCGCACGTCGCCACCAGCGTATGCTGCTTGGTCGTCAGCGTGACCTCAGCGATGTGCCGGTACTTGTCCTCGGTCAGGATCACATGCACGTTGCCAAACTTTCCTTCGATCTTTTCCAACTGCGCGACCGAGGCCTCTGTCTGCTGTCTTAGCTGGGGGGTAACGGTGGTGTGCCGACCCGTATATTCCACGTCCATGGTTTACGGCTCCTCAACCTCTGCTCCCATTCGATGCGGGTTCGGGGTTGGAGGTGACGTTAACGCATTTCTCCTGTTGCTGTGAGCCTGATAAGTGGTGGAGCGCCGTTTTGATTGACATCTGTATCTTCGATGTACACCTACAGGAGAAATGCTCTAACGCACGCGACGCCGGTGGGTACTGGGAATTTGCATGTCTTCGCGGTATTTCGCAACAGTCCGCCGGGTGACCTGAATTCCCTGGCGCTGCAGCTCCGCGGCTAGCTGGTCGTCAGTCAAAGGCTTGCTCGAGTCCTCATCCTCGATCAGCTTCTTCACCTTGCGCTTCAGGAGTACGAGCGGAAGGTCGCCACCTTCCGGGCCGTTGACGCCCTCCGAGAAGAAGAAGCGCAGCTCAAAGACGCCTTGGGAGGTGTGCACGTATTTGTTGGCGACGGCGCGGCTTACCGTCGAGGGATGCACGCCGATCTCTTCGGCGACCTCCTTGATCATCATCGGCCGCAACGCTTCGACTCCGTGTTCGAGGAAATCGACCTGCCGCCGAACGATGACGTCGCACGTACGGACGATGGTGTTTTTGCGCTGCTCGATATTGCGTAGAAGCTGGATGGCCGACTTGTAGCGCTCCTTGACGTACTCTTTGACCTGCTTTTCGGTCCCGGTCTGCCCCAGCATCTTGCGGTAGCCCTGGTTGAGCCGCAAGCTAGGCATGTCTTCTTCGTTCATGACCACGACATACACATCGTCGCGTTTTACAAAGGCGACATCCGGCTCGATCAGCCGCGTCTGCGTCTGACTGTAGCGCTGGCCGGGGCGCGGGTCGAGCGTCCGGATCAGATCGACCGCGGCTTGTACCTGTTCGGCCGTACGACCGCAGGAGCGCGTCAGCTCGCGCATATCCTTCTTTTGCAACAGAGCGAGGCAATGCGTGACGACGTGGATTGCCGTCGCGAAGATTTCTTTCTTTTGCTTGAGTTCGGCCATCGCCTGGATGTTGGGCCGGCGGCGCGGCAACAGCTCCGCCTCGGCCTCCAACGCGCCGATCTGGATGAGGAGGCATTCGCGTAGATCGCGGGCTCCCACACCTACCGGATCGAGATGATTGACCACCTTGCGGGCTTCGATCACCGCTTCCATCAGATGCGCGTCCTGATCGTGAACGGCAGGCTGGCTGGCAGCGGCTGCGATCGCAAAGGACCCATTGGACCCATTGCTGCCGAGATCTGATTCAGGCTCGGCCGATGTGCGCATCTGCTGGCCCAGGCGCGTGCGAGCTCCGCGCTCAAACGGGATCGGCTCCGTCCGGGCGGGCGATCGCATCTGCGCGAGGGCGAGCGCGAGGTCCTCGTCGGTCGACATCAGATAGCCGTTCTCGTCGAGGTTGCCGACCACCAGATCTGCCGCGGCGCGCACTGCGGGCGCGAGGTTTAGAGATCCGAGCTGCCACATCAGGTGGTCGCTCAGCGTCGTCGGCTGCGAGAGAAAGTGCTCAAACGACGGCTTGTCATACTCCTCGAAGTTCGAGGCGGTCTTGAACCCGGGGTCGAGAAAGTCCTGGAAGTAGCTGCCGAAGTCGATCTCGTCGAACGGATCCTTGTCAGCCCGCTCGCCCTCTGTCGCCACATCTTCGGCGGACCGCTCGCGATCGCCCTCGCGACCGGCGATCTCCTCATACGAGATGCCGGTGTCCTCCAACTCCTCCAGCACGGGATTTTCGATCATCTCCGTGTTGATCATCTCCTTCAACTCCAGCTTGTTCAGCGCGAGGACGCTGACCATCTGGACCAGACCCGGCGTCAGGATCTGGCGTTGTGCGACACGGAGATTGAGTTTCGGTTGAAGTAGCACGATCGCCTCTGCCATTCCCTTTCGTGTGGTCCGCGTCAGCCCGTTTGAAAGCCGGTCGGCGCCAATTTCGTCGCCGGGGAACGAGACTTCTGTGCCGGCCCACGATGAGCTCTGCTGACCGATGATGAGCACAGTCTACACTTCGCGGCGTCTCGACCGTTGCCTCAGTTTACGCGCTCAGCGACGCCTTTAGCCTGTGAAAACACAGAGTTACAACAGAAGTTGTACCGTCGGCGCGCCGCCGAATGGAGCTGAGACTCACTCAAATTTAAAGCGCTCACCGAGGTAGATCCTCCGCACTTCGGGGTCGCGGCCCAGATCGCCGGGCGTTCCTGCGCGAAAGATCCGGCCCTCGTTGATGATGTACGCGCGGTCGGTTACAGAGAGCGTCTCGCGTACGTTGTGGTCAGTGATCAGAACCCCGATTCCGCTCTTTTTCAGGCCGTAGATGATCTCCTGCAGATCGAGGATTGCGATCGGATCGATGCCCGAGAACGGCTCGTCGAGCAGGATAAACGAGGGTTCCATGGCCAGGCAGCGTGCGATCTCTGCCCGCCTGCGCTCGCCTCCGCTGAGGGCGTATCCACGCGTTTTGCGCACGTGGCCGAGGTTCAGATCTTCGATCAGGCGCTCGGTGCGGTTGCGCCGGCCCTCCCAGCTCAGGCGGTCCTGCGACTCGAGTACGGCGAGGATGTTGTCCTCGACCGTCAGCTTGCGAAAGATTGAAGGCTCCTGCGGAAGGTAGCTGATGCCATGATTGCGCGCGCGCAGGTACATCGGCAACCGGCTGATGTCATGACCGCCGGCCACGACGCGGCCCGTGTCCGGCCGAAGCAGACCCACGATGATGTAGAAGCTCGTCGTCTTGCCGGCGCCGTTCGGTCCCAGGAGACCCACCACCTCGCCTTGCGCAATCTCGAAGCTTACGCCCCGCACCACCTCCCGGCCGCCGTACGACTTTCCGATATTCTCTGCCGCTAACGTCTTCATGGCTGCCGTTTTACCCGCGTCTCTGACCGCACGCGATGTTTCGGGGCGTTGCCCACAGGCGCTTCCGCCGAGACGACAACGTTGTTATCTCCGCTGTGAAATTGGAGCGTGTCGCCGGTGACCGTGCCGCGTGCCGGATCGTACATGCGCGGCGGAGCACCCGGTGCACCCGTCATGACAAACATGCCGTCGGCCGCCGTGTACACCAGCTGTTGCCCGCTCGCCTCGCGGCCCTCCTGCGCGACCTCGACTGTCCCGGTTGCGACGACGCGATCGAGAGTTCCGCCCGGAAAGACGTCAGCCGACGCAGGTCGTTTCGCACCTGCGGCGGAGCTCGATGCCGCGGCGGGCGCTGAGCCTGGGCTTGCGGACGCTGGCCGCAGGTACGCCACGGCTCGCTGACTTCGAACCGTACCGCCCTCTCCCCTGAGCAGCACACCGCCGCCAAACACAGCTGTCCGGTCCTCATCCGAGTAGCGAAGATCGCCGCTTTCCACACGGAGCACGCCGGTCGGCTTGGGCGTTGTCGGCTTCTTTGCGGGGCTGTTTGTCTTTACGGCCGGGGAGACGGCCGGGCCCGTCCCGGCACCCGCTGTAGACCGATCCTCTCCGGCCAGAACCGACCGCACCGCAAGCGTTTTCTGGCCCTCGGCCCCGCGGGCGATCAGCAAGCGATGCTCCTGGTCGAGCGAGATCACTGGGGCCTCCACCTGCGATCCGCCACGCCACATCCGGGCCAGGCCTGCGGTTCCCTGAGTTGCGGCGCCAGCCCCCGCTCCGGCGCCGGCCCCAGATCCGGACCCAGATCCAAAGAACGTCGCTTCAGAGCTTGCGCGCTTCAGCTCTGCCCGCGCGCTCACCACATGGACCGGATCCGCGGCGCTTGGCTGCAAGTAGCTGGCACGTACCGACCCAAACGCCGCGGCATCCCCCGATCCCTGCTCGAGAACGACGCGCTCGGACCAGATCTCGCTTGCTCCCTCCAGCAGGTGGGCGCGCCCGACGAGTGTCAGCTGATCGGCCGCGCCGTTATATTCCGCGCGGTCCGAAGTCGCGCGGCTTTCCTTGCGTTCGGCCTCCTTGCCCCGAACCAGTGGACCCCGCGAAACGATGGCAACCGCGCCCGCCTGGACGGCGCTCTGGACCCGATCCCCACCTGCCGTTCGCGGATCTGCTCGCGGGTTCGCCGTGGCGTCTGCCGACACAAACTCGACCCGCAGCGTCTCGGCGGAACTGGTCTGCTCCGCGCCGTCGGACCGCATTTGATGCAACACCGTGTGCCCCTGCCCATCGACGCTCGCGACGTGCAGCCTGAGCCCGCCAGACCCAATTTGTGACCTGGCGGGGGCGCGGCTCTGGGACCCAGCCCCCGCCATCTCGGCCACCAGCCGGTCCGCGCGCAGCTCGGTCATGGCGATCTTCCCGACGTTGGCCGCCGGCCGCGACAGGGCGTGGGCACCGCCCGTCGCCTGCACCTCCCGCAGCTCTGGTCTACCCGATGCCGGGTGCCCAAAGCTCATCTGGACCGACTCCGCCTCGAGATCGCGCTCGCCCTCCCCGCTCGCCCCCGAGAGCATCGCCGCCAACCGCACCGATCCCTGAAGTCCCACGCGATCCACTCCGCCGGTGCGGTCAAACTCAGCATCGCCCCGCGACGCAGTTCCCCGCAGATCTTTCCCTGCACTCTCGGCTGTCATCACCAAACCGCCCGACATCTCCGCCCGCTCCGGCCGGCCTGCCGCGTTGAATATAAGCGCTGCCCGCGGTGCCGTCAGCCTTTCTCGGTCGCGCTCGAGCGTCGCCCGGCCCTCTGCATCGATCCGGTCGATCACGCCCGCACTTCCGTCCAGATCCGTCCGGTCGGGGCCTGCGGAGTTCCGCCTCAGGTGCAGCACCGCGCGATCCGCGCTGGCCGTCTCGGCTAGCGCATCACCCCCACTCAGAGCAACGTACCTCGCCTGCCCAAGGACCACCTCCCGGTCGCCGCGCCGCATCTCCGCATGCGCCGCCGTCAAGGTCATCGGCCGGCCCTCGCGCAGACCGGCCAGATGCACGTCCGACTGCAACACCAGCGACCCCGTGTCCGAGTGGAACTCCGCCCCTTTCGCGCTTCCCGTCATGCCCCGAAACCGAAACTCGATGGGCTCCTGTGTGAAGGCCACACCAAGCTTCTGCTGGAAGACGAGGCCGGTGGTCTTCACGTGGATCACTCGGCCATCGTCCTCACCCGGCGCTCCAGGCCCTGCGTTACCGGCTGCGTACGTCCGGCGATCCGGCGCATCCGCAGGGGCCGGCGCCTGTAGGTCCAGAAACACCTCACCGGCCGCGCGCACAACGCCTGCTTTCCCGTCGTACTCAAACTCCGACCCGTAGATGCGGTCGGCGCGATCGCCCGTCTTGCCGTAGAGCACGATCCCGACATCGTGGAGCGTGTACCGTCCGTCCTTGTGCTCGACCGCCTTGGCCGCATGGATGGTGTAAATGGTCCGTCCACCCGCCGACTGCGAATACGTAAATCCGTTCGTTTCCTGCAGCAGATCGATCCCCAGCCGGCGCGGCAGATCGGTCAGGAACCGGTGCGCCCGCAGGTGCGCGTACTCGAAGAAGCCGGCGATTACCAGCAAGAGCACACCCGCGCTCGCCAGCAACCACCCGCGAACCCCACCCACCGATCCAGCATCCCGAGACCGCTTCATGCGCTCCCTCCATCTTCTCACCCCAGGCCCGCCATCTTCTCACCCCAGCGCGGCCCGACCCTCGCAAGAACCCGCAATTGGCCGAGCGGTAGACTAACCCCTATGGCTGATCAGCTTTACCTGAGCCTCTGGTTCCCGAATTTCCGCCTGGAGACCCTTCCGGCCGCGCTTGTCTCTGTCCTGCGCCAGTTCGCTCTGGTCAGCAGCACACCGGCCGGAAAACGCGTCTCCGCCGCCTCCAGCTACCCGATCAGCTTCAACGAGTCGCCCACTTACCAGCGCATCTACGTCAACGACAGTCGCGCCCAGGAATCCCCGGACACCGCCGGCGGCATCATCGAGAACGCGGTAGCCGAGGCCACCGAGCAGCTTCACGACGACATGGCGTACGAGTTCGAGATGAAGTGGAATCTCTGGACGCCCGACTCCGGCCCCGGCTCAGCCGGATATGGCTCCGATCGCAGTCAGGATCAGAACCAACTTGAGGTCGCCAGCCTCCTCGACTTGCTCTGGCGCCCTGAACCGAGGACCGTCAAGATCATCGGCTTCGGACCGCACTTCGACGATGGCTCCTTTGAGCAGAACGGCCAGATTCGCGTCGACTTCGGCCTAGACTACCCTTGGGTACTGGATGAAGCCGACGAGGTCGACGAAGAAGCAGAAGCCGCAGAGATCGAACGCGAGGAAGCCGACCGCGACGATGCCACCGGACCTGGCCAAACCTCCGGCAAGCTCCTCAGCTTCACCCGCCCGAAGTCATCCCCCGCGGACCCGCAAACCGAGACCCAGACCGAGGCCGCGACCTATATCCAGAAGAACGTCGAGATGCTCCTAGCCTTCACCCTGTCGGTTGAAAAGCACTGCGGCATCTCCTCCCGCCTTCTCTGGACAGAATCGGGCGAACCGCTGGCCGAAAAGCTGATCGCCCGGTTGCAACGACTCAATTAGTTCAACCCGCCACCACAATCTCCGAAAAATCTGCGATTCGCGAGAAATCTCCGACAACCCGCGCTAAAAGCGCCAGCCGGTTTCCGCGCAGGCTCTCGTCGGCCACCATCACCATCACCGCATCGAAGAACGCATCCACCTCAGGCCGCAATGTCGCGATCAGCCGCAGAGCGCCCGCATACTCCCGCCGGGCGCGCATCTGCTCTACCTGCGCCGCCAGGTCCGCTGAGCGCTCCGCCAACGCCGTCTCCTCCGGCTCCAGGAGAAACGTCTCGTCCACCCCGGTCGGCACCGCGTAGCCCTTCTCCCGCGCCTGCTCGAGGATGTTGCGCATGCGCCTGAAGGCCGCACTCAGTGAGATAAAGTCCGCCGCGCTGACGGCAAGGAAGTCGCCCCCGGCCTCTGCACCTCGGACCTCGGTCACCGCCGCCGCGCGCGCCGCCGCGTCACGAACGTCGTCCGACCCGGCCGCCATCACCGCCTTCACTACGTCGTATGCCTGCCCCTTGGCCTCGCGTAGGTAAAACTCCAACCGCTCGGCAAAGAACGCGAGCATCCGCCCAATCAATTCCACCTTGCCCTCGGCCGCTATCTCCGCCACTTCACGCACGGTGAGCGGCACCTCGGCCTCGGCCAGCATCTTCACAATCCCGTTCGCCGCTCGGCGGAGCGCAAACGGATCTTTCGACCCGGTCGGCTCCATCCCGAGCGCAAACATCCCCGCGATTGTGTCCGCCTTGTCCGCGATCGAGAGTAGAACACCCTCTGCCGTCCGCGGCACGCGATCCTCCATGCCCACGGGACGGTACTGGTCGTAGATCGCCGCCGCCGCCTTCTCGCTCACGCCCTGCGCCCGCGCGTACAGGCCGCCGACCACGCCCTGCAGCTCCGTGAACTCCTTCACCAGCTCCGTTGTCAGATCCGTCTTTGCCAGCTGAGCCGCTTCGTCGAGCGCCCTGGCGTCGACGGCGATTCCCTTGGCGGTGGCTGCCCTTGCCAACTCTGCTGCGGCTCGGCGCACCCGCTCCGACTTTGCCGCGTATGTGCCCAGATCCTTCTGAAATGTCACCTTGTCGAGCAGCGGCACGCGATCGGTGAGCGAGACCCTCTGATCGAACTCCCAGAAAAAGCGCGCATCGTTGAACCGCGCCCGCAAGACGCGTTCATTGCCGTGCCGGATCACCGCCTCGCCCGCCGCATCGACCTCTGTGTTCAGCACAGCTAGGAAGTGCGGCGCCAGCGACCCGCCCGCGTCCTCGACGGCAAAGTACTTCTGGTGATCGCGCATCACCGTCACCAGCACCTCCTCCGGCAGCGCGAGATACTCGGGCTCAAACCCGCCCAAGAGGACCGTCGGCCACTCGGTGAGTTGGGTCACCGTCTCGACGAGCGCGTGATCCTCCCGCCACCGCGCCCCGGGTACGGCTCGGCACGCGCGATCGAGCCCCTTGCGAATCCGCTGCCGCCGCACCTCTACATCCGGGACGACGAACGCCCGATCGAGCGCCGCCGCGTAGTCCCTCGGAGCCCCGATCTCGACCGGGGCGTCGCCGTGCAGCACGCGATGGCCAAAGGTCACGTTGCCGGACGTCTTCCCGGCAAACTCGACCGGCACCACATCGCCGTCGAGCAGCGCCAAGATCCACCGGACCGGGCGCACGAAACGCTCCGGCTTGCCCGGCCTCCAGTACATGTTTTTTGCCCAGTAGATCGCGAGCAGTTCTTTTGGCAGCTCCGTCGCGATCACAACCGAGGCTGTCCGCCCCGGCTTGACGGAGGTGGCGGCCAGGTACTCGCCCTTGGGCGTTGTTGCCGTCTTGAGCGCCTCGACCGCGACGCCCGCCTTGCGCGCAAACGCCGCCGCCGCCGCCGTTGGGACGCCATCCTTGTAGGCCACCTTCACCGAGGGCCCGAGCAGATCCTCGGTCACCGGCTCCTGTTGCGCGAGCACATCGCGGACGAGCACGGCGAGGCGCCGCGGCGTTGCGAAGCTGCTCACCTCAGCCTCTCCTGCCGCAACCAGGCGCTCGCGTTCGAGCATCGCCGTCAACCGCCGGCGCAGCTCCGCCTCGGCCCCCGCGATCATCCGCGCGGGCACCTCTTCCAACCCAATCTCAAACAGGAAATCAGCCATCTATGCCGTAACTTTCTCGAGGGCCGTAGCTCTCTCGGGGATCGTCGTCCCCGCGCTCACCCGATCGACCTGCCGCGCGTACAACTTCGCCACGCCCACCACCAGCGTCCGAATCCGCGCCATCACGCCGACGCGCTCCGTCACCGAGATCGCACCGCGCGCATCGAGAAGGTTGAACAGGTGCGAACACTTCAGCGCCAGCTCGTATGCGCCGAGCACCGGAAAGCGCTTCGTCTGAAGCGCATCCGCCTTCCTATCGGCGAGCAGCGCGTCGCCGAGCGCGAGCAGCTGCAGACACTCGGCCTCATACAGTCGCAGGTGCTCCCACAGCCGATCGACTTCGGCATAGTCGAACCCGTAGGCCGAGAATTGCTCCTCCTCTGCGAGCCGCATCTCGCCGTACGTCACCTCGCGGCCCGGCTTGCCGTCTTCAGCGGGCTCGATCGCCCAGACGATGTCGTAGATGGAGTCGACATCCTGCAAGAACCCGGCGATCCGCTCCAAGCCGTACGTGATCTCGCCCGAGATCGGATCCAGATCCATCCCGCCGCACTGCTGGAAATACGTGAACTGCGTGATCTCCAGACCGTCCAGCATCACCTGCCAACCCACGCCCCACGCCCCGCCAACCGGCCACTCCCAGTTGTCCTCCTCGAACTTGATGTCGTGCTCGCGCAGATTGATGCCGATGGCGACGAGCGACTCCAGATAGATCTCCTGGATGCGCTCGGGCGGCGGCTTTAGCACGACCTGCAGCTGCGTGTGCCGAAACAGACGGTTCGGGTTCTCGCCATATCGTCCGTCGGCCGGCCGGCGCGAGGGCTGCGCGTACGCGATGCGCACCGGCTTGGGGCCTAAGACCCGCAGAAACGTGTCCGGGCTCATCGTCCCCGCGCCCACTTCGACATCGTAGGGCTGCTGCAGGACACACCCGCGCTCCGCCCAGAATCTCTGCAGACGAAACAACAGTTCTTGAAACGTCAGCGACTTTTCTGCGACCAACTCAGGCATCCAACCCCATTCTTTCAGCGACGATCTTTAGATTCTAAATCGCTGAGCGGGCGGCCCGAGCTCCGACCCAAGCATGCCGACAGGGTCTCTCACGGCCGGCGAACGATGGGACTACTTAGGAAAGGTCTGACTAAGTCCTCGCAAGCGTTTGCCGCCCGAAAAGAACAGCAGATCCCCTGGGAATGACGACAAGAAAGCAGAACTATCACGGAGAAGACTTGATCAGACCTTACTTACAGCAGCTTTCCTGCCGACAAGTCGCGAATCAGGCCTAGGTCTGCTGCAAGAAAGTCGTACCCTGGGAGCGCGGCCAGGGCCGCCCACCGCATATCGTTGAAGATCCGGTTCTCGATGCCGCCCTCGAACTCCTGTACCAGAAAAAACTGAAGATCGATCGTTCCACCGTTGCGATACGTGTGCCGCACGCGGGCCACTCGCCGCCCGATCACAGCCGAGATCCCCAGTTCCTCGTTGAGTTCGCGCTTGAGCGCAGCCTCCGAGCTCTCGCCGAGCTCCACCTTGCCGCCCGGGAACTCCCATTTCAGGCTCATCGGCTGATCGGCTTTTCTTTGGCAGATCAGAACCTCCGTCTCCGTGACCCCGGCACGGACAATGAGACCGGCCACGACCAGCCGCGGCGGCCGGCTCTCGCCTTCGACCGGTCCTGTCCCGCGTCCGTCCAGTTTACGAATCTGCTCCTTCACGCTGTCACGCCCCGTCGATTTTGGTCCCGTCGCTCCTGGTTTAGACGGGCGCCGGAAGACAAAAGGCTCAGCAGCGGAGCACCTACGGTAACCTCATGCGCCTGCCCGAGAACTCCGCACCCTGGGCAGATACACCGCCCATCCTTCTGCCGCGCTCCGCTCGCGCAGAGCCGCCGTGGGATTGACTGCAAACGGCCGCCGCGCGATGCCGAGCATGGCCGCGTCGTGCACGGAGTTGCCAAACACCACATCCGGCTGGGTCACCCCCGCTCGGGTGAGTGCGGTTACCTTCGCCTCGTCGGTCGGCACTGCCACGAGCTTGCCCGTCACGCGACCGCCCGTCACCTCCACCCGCGCGGCCAGGACGCGCTCGGGCCGGATCCCAAACGCGCGCACACCCTCTTCGATCACCCAATCGTTGGTCGAACTTACCGCCCAGATCTCCACCCCCAAACCGCCGAGCTCGAGTGCCAGCTCCTGCATCTCCGGGAAGATCCACCGCCGCATGTGCACCTCAAAGAACACCGCCGCCGCCCGCCGCATCTCCACGTCGCGGAGACCGCTGTACATCTGCACCATCTCGCCGCAGATCGTCGCCTCCGAGACGTCGCCTCGCAGGTACCCCTCGTACCGATCTACGATCCAGTCCGCCATCTCCCGCGAGGGCAGCCCCGTCTCGATCGACCATCGCATAAACGCAGACCCAGCATCGCCGGACCAGAGCGTTCCGTCGCAGTCAAACACTGCTACCCTCGGATCGGTCGCAAGGACCGCCTCGCGAAACTCCTCGGCGCTGAGCACGCCCGCCTCCCCTGCCACATTCTCCAAAACCACGCCTCCATCCCTCGTCGCCTGCAGCGTCTTTGAAGCTCCTGCTTAGAGGGCATTCTACGGGACAGAAACTCATGTTCTCGTTAAGCTCCGCGTGCGCCCAATCCGCCTCCGCGCGCATCTGAAGCCACTATGAGCGAACAGAAAAACCTCAGCGGCCATGAAGGCCTACAAAAGATCAACGATCTTATCAAAGACATTCGCATTGCCATGATGACCACCGCCGCGCCGGACGGCTCCTTTGACTCGCGCCCGATGGCGACGCAGAACTCCGACTTTGACGGCAACGTCTGGTTTCTCACCCGCGGCGAATCCGGCAAGGTCGCCGAGATTGTGGACGATTCGCACATCTCGCTCGTCTATGCCGACGCGGACAACTCCAAGTTCGTCTCCGCGAAGGGCAGGGCGTACCTCTCCAAAGACAAGGCGAAGATCAAGGAACTCTGGAACCCCATGCACACGGCCTGGTTTCCCGAAGGCGAAGACGACCCCAGCATCACCGTCCTGCGGGTGGACATCTCCGAAGCCCAGTACTGGGAGGCGTCTTCGAGCAAATTTCTTCGCGGCCTGAAGTACGTCGCCGCAGCCGCCACTGGAGGCACCATCGACCTGGGCGAGAGTGGCAAGATCACGGTCAGCTAGAGACGGGTCCCGTCCAGTTGCAAGGACAAGAACCGCTCTAGCTGGAGCGGAACGAGGCCCGAGACCCAGGGCGCGCGAGATTGAGAGTCCCTCGTGCGGGCCACGCAGTACTGCAACGAAAGCCGGAGCGGAGTACCACAAGCTTAGTTATGGCTGGGCACGACGGTGAGTGTCACCGTGCTGGGGTACTTGTCCGAGTGATGGATCGCGGTATGCGCGATAACTCCGATAGTTTCGTCAAAGTTGTTGCCCCCCGTGTTGAGGTTGCGATCGAATCGGGGAAAGTTCGCGCCCGCGACCTCCAGTCGAATGCGGTGACCCACACCGAACAGGTTTGAGGTGACCATCGGCGTAAGAGTTACCTTGTATACCTTGTCCTTTTCGAGCCAGACCAGTTTGTCGTCCCCGTCGCGGTAGCGCAGCCGCTGGATTGTCTCGTCCAGGTTGTAGGCTGTACCATCCGGCAGGACATCGATGATTTTCGCTGTCACGTCCGTGTCCTTCACGTCCGCCGAGACGTAATACGTCACAGTGATAGGTCCCGAAACCTCTACGTCCCTTGCCAGTGGCGCAGACGTGTACACCAGGATGTCGGAACGGTTCTCCATCTTCCGCTGATCCAAAGCTCCGCCGTTGCCTGGAATCGTGTTCGCCGCGCAACAAACATTTCCACCATAGCTCGGTGTCGGATGCATTGGATCGTAGGTGAAGGTATCAGGCAGATCCTTGTTCTGGAGTGCAGGCCTTGAGCCGCTGAACTGCAAGAGAGAATTTGGGTTGCGGTCATTCCGAGGGACCAGCGCACCGTCACCGGCCAGCGTGTTGGCATGACCGTCGCTGCGCAAGTCCAGGACCTCCGTCCGCGCACCCTCGGGGGGCCAAGTGTCCGAATGCTGCCATTTGTTTAGACCCATGGTGTAGTACTGCACCTTGGGCATCCTCTTCAAGAGGTCGTTGTCTTCACCCTTCAGGAAGTGGTCGAACCACGCATATGTCATCGCATCGTAGTCCAGGCGCGCATCCCCCATATCGCGCTCGCCGACAACCGTATTTGCGCTGGCGCGCTTATATCCACAATGCAGCGTTGGAGCGATAACGGCGTACTGCTCCTTTGCAGCGTCGCCCTTCGCATGGTCGCGCACGAAGTTATAGGCGGCGAGATTCGGTCCAATCGAAACGTCATACCAGGTCATAAACCAGAAGGCAGGGATGTTGATCGGCATCGTGTCCGACTGCCAGATGCCGCCCTTGCGCCACGCCGGATCGTTTGGCCCGCGCTCGATCATCGCGCCGCCCGTGGTGTTTTGCATGGGATCGCTGAATATTCCTTTCGGTCCGCCCACAGCCGAGATAATGTCCTTCTCCGGCAAGTGCTCGTAAGCTTTGGCCCAATCGACCGGCGGAAGCTGCGGAGCCAGATCGAACAGCCTGGATGCAGCGATGAGATCCGCCTGCGACGTCCCAGGAGGAAACTGAGGTCGAACCTGATTCTGCTCACCGTACAGCCAGTCGATAAACAGCATCTGCACCGCACCGCCGCGATACCAATTTCCCTGCTCGTTATAAGGCCCTACCTTGCCCACGCCTGCGCCAAAGCTTTGCGGGATCATCGTCGTTAGCGCCTTGTTGCCCAGCGACGCCGCCGCAAGCTCCCATTCCGCCGTGGACGAGCATCCGATCAGACCGATTTTGCCACTGGCCCACGGCTGCTTTGAAAGCCAGTCAAACTGGTCGTCGGCATCAGTCAATGGCGCACCTAAAATCTCGTAGTTGCCTTCGGAAAAGAAGTGACCGCGCTCGTTCATCTCCACCAGCACATAGCCGCGCTTTACCGCCTCCAACTCCTGGCTCATGTCGCGGTACGTCCCCATCTGGACATCCCAGAAGTTGAAGTCGTAGGGGGTCCGGCTAAAAATGATTGGATATTGCTTGGAGCTGTCTTTCGGCCGGTAGATATCGGCTGCCATCCGTTTACCGTCGCGCATCGGAACCATGACCTTGCGGTCGATCACAGCCACATCTTCCAGCTGCTTCTCGGTGGCTTCGCGCCGGAGAATAAGTGCGGCCTTCTCCTCGGGCGTAAGCTGCGCTCTCTGCTGAGCAAAAAGGGGCATGGCCAGAAGGCAGAATGCAGAAGCAGCGACGCTGGCAAAGCGCATGTCTTAGATCTCCTGTGCGGTGTAGCTGCACAATAGTACCCCTGCAACGTCAGGCAAAATACCCAATTCCAAGCACCGCATCGCGCGATTTGCATGCTCTGCGCTCGTTTGTACTCCGATTTGCATTGACCTTGCCGCAGTCTGACTTCCCCGCAGTGCAAAATCGAACTTGCCGAATGGCTCCTACACCGGGGCCTGCCCGTTTACCACCGTCACGCCGGCGGGTACGACGAACTTGAAATCGCTGTCTGGGAGCGAGACCCCCTCCTCCATGCCGGAGAACGCAAACTCCGTTACCGACCCGTCCACGCGTTCTAAACGCAGGCGCTCGATCACCCCAGCAGATGTTACGGTCAGCGCGAGCTGCCGTTCGGTATCGCCCAGACCCTTCGGCTGGCCAGAAATCAGAAATCGATCGCCCGGCACGGGCGTTACCGACACCGCTTCCAGCTCCTTTTTCAGCTCCGTGTGCCCTAGCAGGAAGCGCAGCGGCGACCGCACATCCTCGATCAGCCGCGCCGGCGTCCGCACCGCCTCAGCCTCGCCTGGCGTGTAGCTCCACGCAAACTTTCCATCTAGCACATAGATTTTGCCCGCCGGGGTGTCCGTTATCCAACGCATTCGACCGGGCCGCTTCAGTTCGACCGTGCCAGTCTCGGTCCGGTCCAGACCCATCCCGCTGTACCGCTCGGTATAGCGCGCCCGCAGCGTTCGCAGGTGGTTGTAGTGCACGTCTACACGGCTCAGCATGCTGGACTCTGCCGGGGTCAGCGGCCGGGCTGGAGCCCCCGCCTGCCCCGGCATAGATCTTAGCCCGCACCCGAGCAGGAGGCCGGCCGACACTAGCCAAACCTGCCGGGTCACTCGCCTCACTGGATCGGCTGCGTGCAGTTCGTTCCACCCGCGGGATCGTACCGAACCGTATTGTTCTCGTCCGAGCAGAACCCACGATCTCCGGTCTTGCCCACGGACTGCGGCACCGCCGTAATCTCGTACGACGTATACATATCCTGGTTGTTCACCTGCACCTTGCTGCAGTTCGTGATCGCAAAGGTGTAGCCGGCCTTCTGCCCTACTGTCAGGTCCGGCGCAATCAGCTGGGCCGCCTGCGCCGTCGGCGCACCCGCGCTCGGACTCCCGCCCAACGACGACAACGAACACGCAAATCCATTCGCCGGGTACGCCGAGTTGTACTGCAGCTGCGCCTGCCCAATCGCCTGCACCGACTTGATCGCCGAGGTCTCGTTGCCCGACTTGCGCAGCTTCAACAGCTGCGGCACCGCCAAGGTCATCAGGATCAGCATGACCGACATCACGATCAACAGTTCGATCAGCGTAAATCCAACTTCTGCACCGGCAGCCCTGGTCGTCCGCGCCTGCCCGTCCTGTACACGTCTCATCACAGCCCTTGCCTCGTCCGAAAATTTACCAAAACTACCCTCTAGCAGACCAGATCCGAGCGTTCCACTTTCACGCCCTTCAAGTTACCGAGGAGGGTTAGAGCGATTTTTTCCGGCGCGAACAATTCCGCGGCGAGCGCCCGGACTCGCCCTGGTGTTACGCGCTCGATCTCCTCCACAATTTCATCGACACCAAAGAACCGGCCAAAGTACATCTCTTGTCGCGCCAGGTTCGCCATCCGGCTGCCTGAGCTCTCGAGACCGATCACGATGTTGCTCTTCAGCTGATCCTTGGCGCGCTTCAACTCCGCCGCGCTCGCCTCTCCCTCCTTCAGACGCCGCATCTCGCTCAGCGTAAGCTCCACCACCTGTGCTGCGTTGTCTGCGGAGACCCCCGCGTACACGCATAGTGATCCCGTGTCCCGAAACGGACTCATCTCGGAATAGATCGAGTACGCCAGACCCTTCTCCTCGCGGATGGTTTGGAACAGACGCGAACTCATGCCTCCGCCCAGCATTGTGTTCAGCAAGTACACCGCATACCGGCTCTCATCCTGCACGGGCGGTGCAGGCACGCCTAGGCACAGCTGTACCTGCTCGAGCGATTTCTTCTGCTTCAGCGTGATGTGCGGCGTCGACCGTGGCGCCGCACAGGGAGACTCCGCCTGAGCAGCGCTCGAACTCAGGCCTCCAAAGCGCTCCTCCACCTCCGCCACAAACCGCTCATGCTCGAGATTTCCCGCAGCCGAGAAGATCATCGATCGCGGCGTAAACCTCCGTGCATACTCGCCAAACACCACGTCCTGATTGAACCCTGCGACCGACTTCGTCGTCCCGAGGATTGGGCGGCCGAGAGCGTCGTCTTTCCAGAAGTTCTGCGTCCAGGTCTCGTGTACCAGGTAGTCCGGGCTGTCCTCGTCCATCTTGATCTCTTCGCGGATGACGCCCTGCTCCCGAACGAGATCCTCCGGAGCAAATGTCGGGTGGAGAACCAGGTCCGACAAAACATCCAGGGCCGGTTCAACATTCTCGTCTAATACTTTGATGTTGAAGCAGATCGTCTCTTTGCCGGTAAACGCATCCAGGTTCCCGCCGATCGTGTCTACCTCGCGGGCAATCTGCTGCGCGGACCGCGACGTCGTGCCCTTGAAGACCATGTGCTCGACGAAGTGCGAGATCCCGTTCACCTCCAGCGCTTCGTCCCGCGACCCTGACTTCACCCATGCGCCCATCGAGACACTTCGTACCTGCGGCATCTGCTCCGTCAACACCGTTAAACCGTTCGGCAACACCGTCTTCCGAATACTCCGCGCAGGACTCAACCGCTCCGCCGTCCTCGCTTCCACAACCGTCGTTCCCATACAAACCTCAACCTTCATTCTCCCATATCCGCCCCCATCCCTATCCCAGTCCGCGATAAACTAGAGCTTGATACGGAGACACTCAGAACTGATCGCTGGTCAGAACAGGCACTCACCGATCCAAGCACCTGATGCTCACCACAAACCTCGAAAGCGCTGCCACACTCCTCTTCGGCCAATCCGAAGCCGACCTCACTCGCCTGTTGGCCGAGCTTGGCCAGCCTCGCTTCCGCGCCGCCCAGCTCACTCAGGCCCTCTACCGTCACCGCGCCCGCTCGCTCGACGAGATCTCCACGCTCCCTGCCAGCCTCCGCCAGACCCTCGCCGAGCGCGGCCACATCGTCGGTCTCCCTGAGATCGTCCAGACCGCCACCTCGGTCGACGGCACGGAGCGCTATCTCATCCGTATGGCTGACGGCGAAACCGTCGAGACCGTCTGGATGCCGGACGGTGACGGCACTCCAGTTGACTTCACCGGCCCGGCCGCCGCCACCGCCAAACCCGCCAGCCATGAGATCCAGGAGACCGCTCTACCCCGGCAGAGCACAGACAAGCCCACCTACCGCCGAGCCACCGTCTGCGTCTCCTCCCAGGTCGGCTGCGCCGTCAACTGCCAGTTCTGCTTGACGGCCCGGCTCGGCATCCGCCGCAATCTTACCCCTGGCGAGATCGCCGGTCAGGTCGCCGCCGTCCTCAACCGCCACGCCGTCACCCTCGGCAGCACACGCGGCAACCCCACACCACCTCGCATCAACCTCGTTTTTATGGGCATGGGCGAGCCTTTCCTCAACTACGACAACTTCATGGACGCCGTGCACCTGCTTGCCGGCCCGATGCAGATCCCCACCTCTCGCATGACTGTCTCGACCTCCGGCATTGAGCCCGCGATTCGTCGCTTCGCGCTTGAGCCAGTCCGCCCGCATCTCGCGCTCTCGCTCAACGCCTCTAACGACCTCACGCGCGCCGAGATCATGCCGATCACGCGCAAATGGAACATCGAGGCGCTGCTCCGGGCCTGCCGCACCATTCCGCTCCAAACCCGCGAGTGGGTCACCTTTGAGTATGTCCTGCTCGGCGGTGTCAACGACCAGCCGCAACACACGCGCGAACTCCTCCACCTCCTGCAAAGCCCGACCAGCCCTCTCCGGGACGCTTCGATCGAGCTCCCGCCCACCCGCGTCAAGGTCAATCTGATCGTCTGGAATCCCGGCCCCGACATCCCCTACACCCAGCCTGCCCCAGCGGACGTCAGCCGCTTCCAGCAGACCCTGATCGCCGCTGGAATCCCCACCTACATCCGCCGGCCTCGCGGCCGCGACATCTACGCCGCCTGCGGCCAGCTCAAACGCACGGTCGAGGTTGATTCCCAGACACCCCTGCCAGTCGCGCCTCTAATCGCAATCGAACTCCCGGCCAATCTTCCGCTGTAATCGAAAACCAGACCGAGTGCCGCGCACTTCCGTCCGGCATGATGTAGTGATTGCGGAACATCCCCTCCTCGACCGCCCCCAGCTTGCGCAGCGCCGCCTTTGAGGCCTCGTTCTCGTGGTGGGTCTTGAACGCAATCCGCCGCAGAGCCATCGCCTCGAACCCGTGCCGCAGCTGTAGGAGCTTCACCTCGGCGTTCACCCCGGTGCCACGCATCTCCGGCGTGAGCCAGGTCCAACCGAGCTCCGCCGTCCGGTGCTCCCGATCGATGTCGGCAAATCGCGTGCTTCCGATCACTCGACTGTCCGAGCTTAATACGGTCACCCACGGCATGGCGGTTCCGGCAGCCTCGAGCTGAAGCGCAGCGTCGACCCACGACCGCAGATCCTCCGGAGTCGCGAAGCCGCGCACCATGTAGCGCCAGTTGCTCTCGTCCGTTGCCGCGGCCTGCAGACCGTTGAAGTGCTCCGGCCGCATGGGCTCCAACCGCACGCGCTGGCCTTGGAGCAGCGGTGTCGATCCCGCGCTCACGCCCCGACCGTCGCTCGCGGAGCTCGTCGCCGCTCTCGAAACCCGATCTCCAGCAGCTTCTCCGCCACGCGCTCGTAATCGTGCCGGAGAACCTCGCCCTCATGGACGAAGTTCGCCGTCACCGGCACCACGCCGAGCTCCCGCACCCGTTGGAGATCCGCCTCGATCGGACTCTGCCCCTCGCGCGCATACTGCTCCAGCCGCTTTGCCGAAATGGGGGCGGTATTGATCAGCGCATAGTCAAATAAACGCTCTGCCCCGGCATGGGCCATGATCTTCTCCAGATGCTGCGAAGCTGTTAAACCAAGAGATTCATTTGCCTGCGTCATCAGGTTGCAAACAAAGACCTTGGTCGCCTTGCTCTCTAACAGAGCCTCGCATATACCGCGCACCAGCAGGTTTGTGATCAGCGAGGTATAGAGTGACCCCGGACCGAGGGTAATCAGGTCCGCCTGCGCGATGGCCTCGATCGTTTCGGGCAGGGGTTCGGCCACCTCCGGCTCCAGTCGCAAAGACGCGACCCGGCGCCGGCTCGCCGTGATGTTGGTCTCGCCGTGCACCACAGAACCGTCATCCATCTCCGCCGCGAGCGTCACGTTGGTGTTGGTTGCTGGGTAGATCCGGCCGCGCGTGGCCAGGATCTGCGAGGACATTTGCACCGCGAGCGCGAAGTCGCCTGTGATGTGCGACAAGGCGGCCATGAACAGGTTTCCGAAGCTGTGTCCGTCCAGCTCCCCATGCTCAAAACGATACCGAAACAGCTTGGACAGGAGGTGGTCGTCCTCGCTGAGCGCCACCAGGCAGTTGCGCACATCTCCGGGCGGCAGCATCTTGAAGTCTTCTCGCAACCGCCCCGAGGATCCGCCATCGTCGGTCACCGTCACCACCGCGGCGAGATCCCGGATCAGGCATGGCGCTTCGGCGCAGGGGACGCTCTCGTCGTCAATTCCGCCGGTCCCGGGGGGCCGCGCCACATATTTTTTGAGTCCACGCAAGAGCGTCGACAGCCCGGTTCCGCCGCCGATCGCGACTACCCGCAGCGCCCGTCCGCTTGTCGCTTCAATCTGCTCTTCGATCATCCGCCGCGCCTTTTCTCGCTCATCAAGGCTATCTCCAGACTACCCCGACGCACCCTGAGACCGAGGCAAGCCGCGCGATCAGGCATCCGTCTCCGGGTACAGAAGCTCCGTAAATCGGGGGTCGTCCGCCATGTCCTGAAAATCCGAGTCGGACCGTGCCTGAATCCGGTTGCGCGGATTCTGCCGGATCGCCTCCGTCAGGTGCTCCAGGCAGGTGTGTGTGTCGCCCGTCATGCTCGACAAGAGCGCCAGACCGTAAAAGGCATAGTCGGCGCTCTGGTTCTCGCTTAGGATGTGCTTGAACTCTTCGCGAGCATCCTCATATTGTCCTTTGTTTAAGAGCGAAATCGCGTAGTCGTACCGCTCTTCGTGGCTCTGAAAGTTCGCCTGACCCTTGCTGACCTGCAACAAACACGCATTCGTATACATCCGGATCCGCTCCAGCATCTCCGGCGGACTGTTTGCCAGCATTTGGTCAAACGCCGCATGCGCCTTGTCGAACTTGCCCTCCTGCATCAGCCGGAGCGCGACCTCATAAAGCGCCAGCGTCTCCGTCCGCGTCGCATCCACTGCCGGCCGGACCGTTCCCGCTAACACCCGGGGAGATCGTTTCATCGCGGAGACCGACTCCGCCTTGCCCTGAACCATACGTGTCTCTCTTGACGCACGAGCCCTGCCTGCACCTTTGAGTGGGAGAGGCAAGGACCTCTCTGAGGCCTCGTCTCGGTTTTATACGCACCTGCCAGCACCGGGTCAACTACCCAAAGGTGGTACGCCCCCACCATACATCGCCGGATTCAGGTCCGGATCGTTATACATCTTCATCTGACGGTAGATGCGGAACCGGCGCCGCCCCGATCGCACCTCGTCCAGCAGCTCGCCCAGACACCTCGTCAGATCCTGCCGTTGCTCCTCAAGCACACCGAGGCGCCACCGGTTGCGTAGCCGATGCTCCTCGGTCGCGGTCCCGCGCGCGGCCTCCTCGCGGGTATGAAAGATCTTGAGGCTCAGGATCGACATCCGATCGACCATCAGTCCTGGCGACTCCGAGTGCAGCGGCGCCGCGGCATTTTGCGCTCCACACGCCTGAAACGCGAGCTCGTCCACCTGCTCCATCAGGTCGTTGCGCCGCTGATTCAGGCCGTCGATCGCCCGTTTTACGGCCGCAACCTCCGCATCGGCAGCGCCCACTATGCGGGCCCGGTCCTCCTGATGCCAAAGATCGAAGTTTGACCGATGCTGCGCCAAAAGGAGCCGCTCCGTCTGGCCTAGGAAGTCGCCGCCCCACTCGGGCGTGGAATGCCACTCCACGGTCGCCCGGTCCTGCAACTCAGAAATCAGCGCGGTCTCGGGAAAGCTCTCACACATCTGCCAAACTTTAGCAGGGAGCCTCTCTGGCCGGGTCTGATCAGAGCTCGACGGCCCCATATTGAACGCGTCCGGCATAAACCAGAGACACAGAAACCAGCAAAGGAGATGCGGTATTGGCTCCGACGCTCCGCATTACGACCAACATGGCCCGGGCCCACTTGCCCCCGCCCGAAACCCCAAGCAAACTAAAGCTTGATGCCCAGAGCCGCCAAACGCGTCCTCATCTACCGGCTCGGCAGCCTGGGCGACACCCTCGTTGCCCTCCCCAGCCTCCATCTGGTCGCACGCGCGTTTCCCAATGCCGAACGCCAGATGCTCACCAACATTCCCGTCAGTGAAAAGGCACCGGCTGCAGCCGCCATCCTCGACGGTAGCGAGCTTGTTCACGGCTACATTCCGTACCCCGTCGCCACGCGCAACCCTTTCACATTGCTTGGTTTACTCGTCAAGCTCCGTCTCTGGCGACCCGACGTCGTCGTTTACCTGGCCGGCGCTCGAGGCCTCGAGGTGGCCCGCCGCGACCAGACTTTCTTTCGGCTTACGGGCGCCCGCGAGATCATCGGTGTGCCTCTCACGGAGAACATGCAGATCCAGCGCCTGCTCGCGGACGGACGGACCTACGAGCCGGAATCGTCGCGTCTCGCCCGCAACCTCAGCCCGCTCGGGGACGCTCACCTCGACGACCCTCCATCCTGGGACCTCCGCTTTACCGACGCCGAACTCGCCCGCGCCGCCGAAGTTCTGGCTCCGGCGCTAGCTCCGGCCGGCCCTGATTCCATGCCCAGGAAAGTTCTCGCCGTTTCCCTCGGCACCAAGCGCCAGTGCGGCGACTGGGAGCAGGCCAACTGGGTCGCCCTGGTCACGGGGATGGCCGCTCGCTGGCCCGACTACGCTCTCGCGATCCTCGGCGCGCCGAGCGAGCGCGATCGCAGCCAGGAGCTCGCCGAGGCTTGGCTGCGCTCCGGCGGAAACCTCGCCCTCAACCTCTGCGGCCTGCTCACACCGCGTGAGAGCGGCGCCGCCCTCGCGCACGCACAGGCCTTTATCGGCCACGACAGCGGCCCCATGCACCTCGCCGCCGCCGTCAGGACGCCCACCGTCGCCATCTTCTCCGCTCGGCAGAAACCCGGCGTCTGGTTTCCGTACGGCCAGCACCACCAGGTCCTCTATCACCAAGTCAGCTGCTGGGGATGCAACCTCGAAACTTGCCTCGTCGAGCAAAAACGCTGCATTCTCTCGATCACTGTCGCCGAAGTTCTCAGCGCGCTTCAAACCATCCTCGACTCGCGGACTGCATGATGGGTACCCGCTGTGCTATCGTCTCGGCTATCATCCTGGAGACCTACCGACGTGTCCCAAGCCCTATCTTCCCGCCTCACGCTGCTCACTGCCTTCGCACTTCTCGCCGGCGCAGCTTCCGCGCAGGTGGTCACTGTGCCGCTCCAGCCACAGGTCGGCTCCTCGAACCCCGTCTCCGCCGAGCCTCGCATCGCGCGTCCGCCCACCCGGCCGTGCAGCGTTTTCCTTCTAAAAAACGCGGCCTTCGCGGACTTCAGCGCAAAGCCGCTTACCTACACGCCGCCTGCCGGATGCCCCGGTCCATGGGCCAAGGTCGTCCTTACCGCCGACTTCACCGTTAGCGCCGGCCGCCAATACGACCGCACTGCCCAGATCTTCCTCGGCGACGCGAACATCTTCTACGGCACCACCGCTGAACCCCGCCGCGCCCTTAGCCCGTCCTGGCATGTCGAGCGCGACCTCACCGATCTCTCCGCCCTTCTGCAGACACCGCAGACCGGCGCCGCCAACATCGGCAATCTCGTGAACTCCACCTATACCGGCATCATCTACGTCAGCGCCCGCATCGAGTTTTACCCCGCCTCGGCCGCCAGCCCCGCACCGCGCGTTCCCGATCTCGTCGTCCCCATCTCTTCGGGCAACGGCGCCGTCACCCTCAACACCACCGCCGACCAGGCCACCCAAACCCTGAACCTCCCGCGCAATGTCGAGCGCGTCTACCTCGATGTCATCGCGCAGAGCCAGTACACGGACGAGTTCTGGTACCTCAACGTCCCCAACGACCAGACTGGCGCGCTCGAAGACTACGGCAACACCGCCTTCCGCGAGACCGAGATCACCATTGACGGCGCACCCGCCGGCGTCGCCCCCGTGTTCCCCTGGATCTACACCGGCGGCATCGACCCCTACCTGTGGGAGCCCATCACCGGCATCCAGACCCTGAACTTCAAGCCTTATCGCGTTGACCTCACGCCATTTGCCGGCCTCCTCGCTGACGGCAACCCGCACACCCTCACTATCAGCGTCTTCAACGCGGACAGTTATTTCCTTGCGACTGCCAACCTCCTTGTCTTCACCGACCACGGCCAGGCGCAGACTGGCGGCGGCGTCGTCGGAAACACCCTTGCCCTCCAGCCCACGCCGCAAGTCTCTGAAAATCTTGCGACGGACGCCGCAGGCACGGTCACCGGCACCGTCGAGGTCGGATCCAACCGTCAGTTTTCCATCTCGGGCTACGTCCAGACCTCCCACGGCCGCGTCGACACCACGGTCAGCCAGACCGTCAACTTCCTGAGTACACAGACGTTCAACGTCAACGCCAACACTGGTCTCGACGTACAGAACGCCGTACAGACCAACACGGTCGACTCCCGCACGACGACCGCCAACGGCTTACTCGTCAACGATCTCGACCAGCACATCTCGTTCCCGCTCACGGTCGACTATTCCTTTGTCGTCAACCCTGACGGGACGCAAACCCAGGTTGTCACCGTCGATCAGGGCAATCTGCACACCGACATCACGGCCAGCAACGCTTACGACTACGCGATCAGCTCCACCGACGAACTGGTTCACTCGACCGACACCCTCCAATTGAGCTCCGCCGGCGCGCTGCTCGCCCCCGGCATCGGAGCCTCCACCGCCTCGTACGTCCACACCGGCGCCGGTGGCGGCTGCTCTAGCCGGACGCTCGAAGCGCAAAACCAGGTCCTCACCTCCGTTATCAACGGCGCACGCTGCCCTACGTCGGCGCAGTAGAATCGGCGGTGCCATGCCAGCCAGGCGTAAACCTATCGTGGTCGTCGGCAGCATCAATCTCGACCTCGTCGCGACTGTAGACCGCCTTCCGGAGCCTGGTGAAACCCTCGCCGGCACCGCGTTTGCGATGCATCCCGGCGGCAAGGGCGCCAACCAGGCCGTTGCCGCCGCCCGTCTCGGCCACCCGGTCAGCCTCATCGGCAAGCTCGGCACTGACAGCTTCGCCGATCAGCTCCGACGGTCGCTCCGGAAGGACGGCGTGGACATCGACGCCGTCACAACCGTCCCCGGATCTTCCGGCGTCGCCGTCATCCTCCTTACTCCGACAGGCGAAAACAGCATCGTCGTTATTCCGGGCGCCAACGCCCACCTCACCCCTGACGACCTCGATGAGCATTTTCCGCTGCTGCAAAGCGCGGGCATCGTCCTCACCCAGCTCGAGATTCCCATCCCCACAGTCGAGCGGCTTGCAGAGATCTGCCACGACAACGCGGTCCCGCTGATCCTCGACCCTGCCCCCGCCCAGTCCCTTCCGGCCTCGCTCTTGGCACAGATTACCTGGTTCACGCCCAACGAGACCGAAGCGGCCTTCTACGCCAGGGAGCTCACGTCAGACACGGGAGCAGAAGTAGAAGACTTGCTAGCCGCGCTCCTGCACTCCGGCCCTGTCGGCATCGTCCTTAAGCAGGGCAGCCGCGGGGTCCGGATTGCCAGCAGCGAGGATCTGAACCAAGAAGTCTCCGCATTTCCCGTGGAGCCGGTCGACACCACTGCCGCCGGTGACTCCTTCAACGGAGCCTTCGCCGTCGCGCTCCTCCAAGGGCAATCTGCCACCGCAGCCGCACGTTTTGCCAACGTCGCTGCCGCTCTTTCGACCACCAAACCGGGCGCCCAGCCCTCCATGCCCAACCTCGCCGAAGTCGAACAGATCCTCCGTTCCTGACGCACCTCCCTTGCCCGCCAACCCCCGCCCGAACCTCCATGCTTTACCATCGGGGAAAGCATGCTTCCCGATCTCCCCAACATCCTCCATCTGCTTCGCGGCGGTTTCCACAACCTCCGTATCCTCGTCGTCGGCGACCTTATGCTGGATCGCTACATCCACGGCGACGTCGACCGCGTCTCACCCGAGGCCCCGGTCCCGGTCCTCCGGCACGTCCAGCGCTACGACCGGGCGGGCGGCGCCGCTAACGTCGCCATGAACCTCGCCGGCCTGGGCTGCCAGGCCTTTCTCGCCGGCTTCTGGGGCGACGATACCGAGTGCCGCGACCTCGCGCACATCCTCGACACGGCCGGCATCGACACCCTCGGCGTCGTCCCGTCCAACCTCCCCACCATCTCCAAAACCCGCATCGTCGGCCGCAACCAGCAGCTGCTCCGCCTCGATATCGAGTCCCGCGACACACCTCCGGCGATCGAAGCGCAGCGCCTCCAGGACCGTGTCCTCGAGCTCCTCCCCAAGGTCCACGCCGTGATCCTCTCCGATTACAACAAGGGCGCGCTCACCCCCGAGCTCACCCAGGCCGTCATCCAGGCCGCCCGCGCCCAGGGCATCCCCGTCCTTGCCGACCCCAAAACTCCGGATTTCTCAAAGTACGCCGGCGCGACTACCGCCAGCCCCAACCTCCACGAGCTCTCGCTCGCTACCGGCATCCCGACGGAAGACACCGGCGCCCTGCTCGCCGCCGGCCAGCGCCTCGCCGTCCAGCAGAATATCCAGTTTCTCACCGTCACCATGAGCGAACACGGCATCAGCATCGTCGATCCTCATCGCATCACCCACTTTCGGGCTCGCGCCCGCGAGGTCTTCGACGTCTCCGGCGCCGGCGACACCGTGATCGCCACGCTGGCCGCCTTTCTCGCCGCAGGCACCCCTGTCCCTACTGCTGTCGAGCTTGCCAACCTTGCCGCTGGCATCGTCGTCGGCAAGGTCGGCACCGTCCCCGTCTCCGCCCCTGAGCTCGCTGCTCTCCTCACCCCGAACTCCAGCCTTCCCGCAGCCGAAAAGATCCTCACCCCTGACGCCCTCAAGACGCGCGTGGAGCAATGGCGCTCCAACGGCGAAACCGTCGTCTTCACCAACGGCTGCTTCGACCTCCTTCACATCGGCCACATCACCCTGCTTGAGCAGTGCCGCCGCTTCGGCACGAAACTCATCCTGGGCCTCAACTCCGACTCCTCCATCCGCGGGCTCAAGGGCCCCTCCCGCCCCATCGTCGGCGAAGCGGAACGCGCCCGCATCATGGCTGCGCTCGCCGCCGTCGACGCGGTCACCCTTTTCTCCGAGCCTACCCCCCGCGACCTCATCGCCTCCATCCTCCCCGACGTCCTGGTCAAGGGCGGCGACTACACGGTCGAGGCCATCGCCGGACACGAAGATGTTCTTGCCCACGGCGGCCGAGTCGAGCTCATCCCGATCGTGGAGGGCTTCTCGACCTCGAACCTCGTCAGCAAACTTTCCACCCCACCACCGCACCACACACCTCAAGCATGATCCTCGTCACCGGAGGCGCCGGGTTTATCGGCTCCAACCTCGTCCACGCCCTCAATGCGGCCGGCCACACCGACATCCTGCTGGTCGACAGCTTTGCCCCGAACTCCGCCAACCCCGCCGGTAGCCCGAAGTTCTTCAATCTGAACGGCGCCCGCTTCACCGACTACCTCGACAAAGTCGAGTTTGAGGATGCTCTCCGAGCCGGGCACCTTACCCGCACCAGGCTCCAGGCCGTCCTTCATCAGGGCGCCTGCTCCAACACCCTCGAAACCGACGGCCGATACATGATGCGGAACAACTTCAGTTTTTCGAAGCTCCTCCTCCAGCACGCCCTCGCTCACAGCGTCCCCTTCGTCTACGCCTCGACGGCCGCCGTCTACGGCCAGAGCTCAAGTTTCACCCCTGAGCCCCAGAACGAGCGTCCCCTCAACCTCTACGGCTTCTCCAAACTTGCCTTTGATAACTACGTCCGGCACCTTCTGCCCGGAGTGACCTCGACCGTCGTCGGCCTGCGCTACTTTAACGCGTACGGCCCCCGCGAGACTCACAAGGGCCGCATGGCCTCCGTTATCCACCACTTCAGCCGCCAGCTGCTCGCCAACGGCGTCATCCAGCTTTTCGCGGGATCCGGAGGCTACGCAGACGGCGAGCAGCGCCGCGACTTCGTCCACGTCGACGACCTCACGCGGGTCAACCTCCACTTCGCCCATCTGCTTCTGCAACAGTCCCACACCCACGCCCATACCACTCGGGCCATCGTCAACGTGGGCACCGGCATTGCCCGCACCTTCAACGAAGTCGCCCAGAGCGTTATCCGCCATCACGGCTCGGGACGGATCGAATACATCCCGATGCCCGCTGACCTCCAGGTCGCTTACCAGAGCTGTACCCAGGCCGACCTCCACTCACTGCGGGCGGCCGGCTACACGCAAACCTTTCTCCCCTTCGATGTCGGCATAGAGAAGACTCTCAACGCCGAGCCCCACCTTGGTCCGCACACCGCCTAAAGGGCCCGGCGTAAAGTTTGGCCCCAGATCCGGCAGCCTATAGTTCCCGACGCAGTCAGATCTGAGGCGCCGTCTCCAACTTCGCCAAGCAGCGAGAAACGCATTGCGGGGCTCCGACACCATCCTGCCATGCGCAAGCCAATCTACAAATCTTTCCTCTGCCTCGTTCTCCTTGGTTCCTTTCTGTGTCTCCACCCACTTGCGCGCGCTGCCGACTCTGCCCAAGACTCTGCGTGGAGCGGCGTCCAGGCACTTCCGGTCGACACTTCCATGCACATCAACGCAACGCATCAGCACCTGTTGTGTCAGCTGAAGGCCGTTGATGCCGACTCGATCTCCTGCACGCGGAACCGCGGCTTCGGCGCAAAGGTGTACACCTTTCAACGCGAGCAGATCCGGTCGATCAAGCTGTCCCGGCGAATGCTCTCGACGCTTGGCGGCATGGGCATCGGCGCCGGCGGCGGAGCGATCATAGGCGCTGCGGTGACCAACAGCCGCACGACCTGGTTTCGCGGCGAGGTGATCGCGGCCAGCATGGGCATCGGAGCTGTCGCCGGCGGCGCCATCGGATACCCATCCGACTTCCTCGCTGGGCCCACCGTGTATCGCGCCCCGTAGCGCTCGAAACAAAAGGGCTACCCGTACGCTTTGGGTAGCCCTGCAGGTTCCGCGAGATCTGTCTTAGGCAGTCGCCTGCAAGACCTCTTCGCGCACGACCTCGTCCTGCACCGCCTCACGAACCGACTTCGGCAACGCGACGGCAAGGACATCCTCGATGCGCGTGGCGTAGTGGATCGTGACGCCCTCGGTCTGAGCGGGGGTGAGGTCCTCCTCGACGTTGGTTCGCACCTCGGCCGGCAAGATGACATCGCGCACACCCGCCCGCTTGGCGGCCAGGAACTTCTCCTTGATTCCACCGACCGGAAGTACGTTGCCGCTCAGCGTGATTTCGCCCGTCATGGCCAGGAGCGGGCGGACCGGAACGTCGGTCAGCAAGCTCACCAGCGCCGTCGCCATCGTTACGCCCGCGCTCGGCCCGTCTTTGGGGATCGCTCCCGCCGGCACGTGGATGTGGATGTCCGTGTCCTTCAACACGTCCTCATCCAGGCCAAGATCAAGCGCGTTCGACCGAACCCACGTGAGCGCCGCCTGCATCGACTCCTTCATCACGTCGCCGATCTGCCCTGTCATGGTGAAGCCGCCCTTGCCCTTCATCTTGTTTGCCTCGATAAAGAGCACGTCGCCTCCTGCCGGCGTCCACGCCAGACCGACCGCCACGCCGGACCGCTTGGTCCGCTCGGCGATCTCCGTGTCCACGCGCACCTTGATGCCGCCGAGGAATTCGTGCACCAGCTCCGGCGTAATGACGACCTTCGCCGTCTGGCCGCCCGCGATCCGCCGCGCCACCTTGCGGCATACCGTCCCGATCAGCTGCTCGAGCTTGCGAACGCCGGCCTCCCTGGTGTAGTGCCGCGCAATCAGGGCTACACTTTCGGTCGGGAACTCGATCACGTCGGCGAAGCTCGGCACCGTTTCGGCGGTTGTCGCCGGTCCGGGCTCCGCATCCTGCGCGTCCTCGGTCGTCGGCGCATCGGCCTTCACCGGCTCCTTGGTCAAGCCGTTTTCCTTCGCCTGCCGCGGAATCAAGTACCGCTCCGCGATATTCACCTTCTCCTCCTCCGTGTAGCCGGTCAGCTCGATAATCTCCATGCGGTCGAGCAGCGGCGCCGGGATCGGATCGAGTTGATTCGCCGTGCAGATAAAGAGCACCTTGCTCAGATCGAACGGCTGGTCGAGATAGTGGTCGCGAAACGTGTTGTTCTGCTCCGGGTCGAGCGTCTCCAGGAGCGCGCTCGCCGGGTCGCCCCGGAAGTCCCGCCCGAGCTTGTCGATCTCGTCCAACATAAACACTGGATCATTCGCCTCCACCCGCTTCAGGTGCTGAATAATCTGCCCTGGCAGCGCACCAATATAGGTGCGCCGATGCCCGCGGATCTCGGCTTCGTCGTGCATGCCGCCGAGCGAGATGCGCGAAAACTTACGCCCCAGAGCGCGTGCAATCGACCGACCCAGCGATGTCTTACCGACGCCCGGAGGCCCGACAAAGCATAGGATCGGCCCCTTCATATCCGGCTTTAACCGCCGAACGCTGAGGTAATCGAGGATGCGATCCTTTACTTTTTGCAGGCCGTAGTGGTCCTCATCGAGAAACGCCTGAGCCTTCAGGATGTCGACCTCGCCTGCTGTGCCCTTGGACCACGGCAAGACCGCCAGCCACTCGACATAGTTGCGCGTCAGCGAGTAATCGGCCGCCATTGCGTTCATCCGGCTCAGGCGCCCAAGCTCCTTCAGGGCATCCTTCTTCACGTCGTCCGGCATGCCCGCGTTCTCGATCTTCTCGCGCAGATCGGCGATGTCCTTCTGGCTGTCGTCCTGGTCGCCCAGCTCCTTCTGGATCGCCTTCATCTGCTCGCGCAGGTAGTAGTCGCGCTGCGACGACTGCACAGAGTCCTGCACCTCGCTCTGGATCTTGTTTCGCAGCTGCTGCACCTCGATTTCCTTGGCGAGGTACTTGTTTACCCGCTCCATTCGCACGGCGACGTCCGGCGTTTCGAGCAGCTCCTGCTTCTCGTTGGTCGTCAGAAAAGGCAGGCTCGAGGCGATAAAGTCTGACAGCCGGCCGGGCTCCTCGATGTTGATTGCAATCGTCTGGAGATCGTCCGACAGGGTGGGCGAAGCAGCCACAATCTGCTGAAACTGGCTGACGACGTTGCGCTGCAGAGCCTCCGCCTCGGGTGTCGCCGCCGACTCGACGTCGGGTACGGGCTCGCTTTCTGCCGTCAGAAAGGGCGTGCGCTGGACAAACTGGCCCAGCCGCACGCGCTCCGTTCCTTCCGTAAAGACGAAGAGGCTCTGGTTCGGCATCTTCACGACCTTATGCACCGTTGCGCGCGTCCCCACGGCGTGCAGATCGGTGGCTTCCGGCGCGTCGAGCCGCGGGTCCCGCTGCGTCACCACCAGGATGGTTTTTTCTTCTCCCAAAGACTGAATCAGCTGGATCGAACTCTCGCGGCCAACGGTCAAGGGTAAGACGGCATGCGGAAACAGGACAATATCGCGCACCGGAAGCACAGGCAGGGGTCGCCGTATCTCGGAGGCTTCGGCCTCACCAAACTTGGTGGCGGTTGGCCGGATAACACTTACAAAATCGTTAGGCATTTGAGTGTCCTTATATCAACTTACCTTATCTGATGCAGTTAGATTACTGTCGGTCGCAATCAGGGCTAAGCTGTCCAGGCCTGGCGTACTTACTCGCTGCAAATCGCTACACTAAGGTAGACGGTTAGAAGTAGAGGTGGCATTCCTGAACTGTGGTATAGACGTCGGCCTTCCACTCCCGAGGAACTCGAATGCAGGTCAGTGGCCAAACGGGAGCAAATAGTATTCACTCTGGTGTCATACAGGGCGCAGAACTTACATAACGGCGGGGACTTCGATGCCGAGGTAGCCCAGGGCTCGGGTGAGTTCGCGCTGGGCGACGGCGGCGGTGGCTAGAAGGAGGGTTCGGCGGTTGGGGTCGGGCTCGGTCAGGACGTGGTGGCGGTGGTAGAAGTTGTTGAACTGCTGGGCGAGCTGGAAGCTGTAGCGCGCGAGGTGGGCGGGTTCGGCGGTGGAGATGCTCTGCTCGATGACGGAGGTGAGGCGGGAGCTGAGCAGCCAGGTCTCCCAGAGGGTGGTACTGGTTTCGGGTTCGGCGTTGGGTGTGAGGAGCGGGTGGAGGTCGAGGTTGGCGATGGCGGCGAGGGCTTCGGGGCCTGTGGTTGAGGCTTTGCGGAGGATGTTGGCGGCGCGGACGACGGCGTACTGGATGTAGGGGCCGGTCTCGCCTTCAAAGGAGAGGGCGTCGCGGAAGTCGAAGGCGATGACGGTGTTGCGGGTAAAGCGGAGCATAAAGAAGCGGAGGGCACCGACGGCGATGGTGGTGGCGGTGGAGATGCGGTCGGGCTCGGGGAGGTCTGGGTGGCGGGAGTCGACCTCGGCTTGGGCGGCGGCGATGAGGCGATCGAGGAGGTCGTCGGCTTTGACGCCGAAGCCTTTGCGGCCGCTGACTTCGAGGTAGGGTTTGAGCTGGTCGGCTGCGGAGACGGGATAGCCGAGATCGAGGGCGCAGCGCGGGGTGAGGGCGACCATCTCGTAGGAGAAGTGGGTGTACCGGTCGGCCTGGGCGGTGAAGCCCATGCCGCGGAGGGCGGCGACGACGTTGTTTTGGGGGTCGTTCTGGCGGGAGTCGATGACGTTGTAGATGGCGTCGGCGTGGCCGAAGGAGGGGTGGGGGGATTCGCCCTGGGCGGTCGAGATCCAGCAGGTGTGGTTGGGGTACTCGTAGAACTTGCGGTAGCCGAAGTCCTTGCCCGGGAGGAGGCCGAACTTCCAGAGGTGGTAGGCGATGTCCTTGCCGACGTAGGTGACGGTGCCGTTGGAGC
>CAXTYQ010000021.1:0-43781 GCA_964248505.1 uncultured Acidobacteriaceae bacterium | reverse complement strand
GGTGCGGGCGTCGACCCGCCGGACGCGGTTATTGTGGGTGTCGGCGAGGAAGAGCGTGCCGTTAGGGCCTACGGCGATCGATGCGGGGTTATCGAGCGAGGCGGCCGTGGCAGGTCCGTTGTCGCCGGAGAAGCCCTCCGTGCCGTCGCCGGCAACCGTCGTGAGAAGGTGCGTCCCGGCGGAGATCTTGCGGATGCGATGGTTTGCAGTGTCGGCGATGAAGACGTCACCGGCCGCGCTGACGGCGAGGGCGAGAGGGAGGTCGAGCTGGGCGGCCGTGGCCGCTCCGTTGTCGCCCGAGAAGCCTGGTGCGCCGGTGCCGGCGAGGGTGGAGATGACGCCCGAGCTGGGGTCGACGCGGCGGATCCGGTGATTGTGGGTGTCGGCGATCAGGAGCGCGCCGGTGGTGGGATCGAGAGCGAGGCCGCCGGGGGAGTCGAGCTCGGCGGCGGTGGCGGGGCCGCCGTCTCCCAGAAACCCCTCCGCCCCGTCCCCCGCAAACGTGGAAAGCAGGCCCGTCGGCGAGACGCGGCGGACGCGATGGTTCGCGGTCTCGGCGACGTAGAGGTTGCCGGCAGCGTCGAAGGCGATGCCGGAGGGAAGATAGAGCGGGACGGTGGTGGCCGGGGCGGACGTTTGCGCGGGGGCGGACGTCTGCCCGCGGGCAAAGCGGGACGGCAGGAGCGCGGCAAGCAGAAGGAGGCAAGTGGCGAGCGGGCGCGAACGGAGGATCGAGGAGGGGGTTTTAGAGCCCATGGGGGGCGGACTTATGGCTGAGAAGCTGGACCGGCCGACTAGCAGATTGGCGAGCATCTGGCTCTTCTGGAGTGTTTCGTGCCCGAGAAGATGTGTCGATGACACCGATGGGGGACAACTTCCGATCATGCCGCGAGTTCAAGCCGCGGGATCGCTCGAGACGGTGCTCATAAATGCAGCAAAGCCCGCCAGGATCTCTGACGGGCCTTGCCGGTTTGGTATGCGCGATGGGTTAGGGGATCAGCTGGAAGCGGTCGATGGCCGGATCGAGGCCCTGGGCGTACGGTTGATAGATCGGGACGGCCGCGCCGACGATCTCGGTGATGGTGGAGCTGCCGTTCAGGCCGACCCAGACGTTTCCGCCCTGGTCGATGACGACAGATCGGCTGTTGGCGAGCATGGAGGGCGCCTTCTGGAAGCCGCCGCTGGTGCTTCCGCTGGGCGACGGTGAAAGTGCGGCGCCGCTGAGAGCGATCTCGGAGATGGTGCCGAGGCCGCTGTAGGCGTCAGGCGAGCTGTTGGCGACCCAAAGATTTTGCGCACCGTCGATAGCGAGCCCACGAGCTCCGGAGACGCCGGCAAAGTGGGAGGTTGTCGGGAATCCGGAGCCGGCCGAATACGTCGTGCCGGAGCCGGTGAGCAGGTTTGCTTCGTCGGAGAGAGCGGACGTCGTGAAGATGCCGTTCGTTCCAGGGGTTGTGCCGGTGTAGCCGACCGACGCCGTCGAACCGACGCCAAAGGTCGCGACCGGTTCCGAGAAGGTTGTGGACGAGTAGCCGTTCAGGTAGTTGGGGTCTCCAGTGTTGGTGGTCGGTGTGACGCGCGTGATGGAGGCGCTGCCGGTCGCGGCGAAGATGGAGCCGCTGCGATCGACGACCAGCTTCACCGAGTTCGCGCCAAGCTGGGTCGAGATCTGCACCGGTGCGACGGGAGCTGTGATGGTTGCGGCCGCGGGAACCTCATAGAGCGAGGTGGAGCCGACGAGCGAGAAGAAGACGTTGCCCTGGCCGTCGGCGGTGACGGCCAGCGGCTGGCCGGGCGTGGTGATCGTCAGGTTCTGGACGGCGGCCGAGGTGGCCCGGAAGAGCGATCCGGAGCCGGCGTTGTTGGTGGTGTAGTCGGCCCACCAGACGTTGCCTTGCTGGTCGATCGCCCCGCCTTGGGAGGTGGCGGCGTTGTCGAGGCACTGGTAGGGCGTGCCGTTCGGCGACATCAGAGTGAACTCGTGGGATGCGCTGTTCGAGATCCAGAGAAAGCCGTTGATGTCGACGTTCAGATCGTACGGGCTGTTGATAAAGGTATCCGCGCCCGAGGTAAGGCCGTGGCATGTACCGGCGCTGACGTATTGGATGCCAACCGTGAAGTCCGAGGGCTGTGTTGTCAGCGTGGGCTGGTAGGGTGCACCAGTCGCAGGCGACAGGGCATAGATGGCCGCGAGGTGCGACGTCCCGCTTGTCGTGCTGGTCGGGTTGGTCGCCATGTAGTACGCCGCCATCAGCACATCCGTCGCTGTGCTGAAGGTGCGGTTGGAGTTCGCGGTCACGATCGGGTCAGGCGGGACGGCGTTGTTGAACAGCGTCGTGCAGTTTGCGGCGGAGCTGTTCGGGTTGTTGACGCAGGACGAGAGGATGTTCGCTATCAGATTGATCTTGGCGGTCTCAGGAGTTGCCGTGACGGTGATGCCGGACGCGGTGCTGGTGGTGCCGATCGTATGGGTCGTGGAGGTGCGGGCGAGGCCGGTCGACAGGTTTACGAGGTTGGTGGAAAGGTTGGTGTAGGCGTTGATGAGCGCCTGTGTGCTCGTGTAGATATTGTCGGAGCTGATGGAGGGGAAGCCCGGCGTGAAGTCAAGAAACTGCTGAAATGCCGCGACGCTGGCCGCCGTAACCACCTCACTCATGTCGACCGTGGTGCCGGCGCCGATCGACGCGCAGGGACCGAGCGGTGCAAGAAAGACGGCGGCGTTGTTCCGGTCCGAGGTCCCGGTGCCCATGGTGTTGCCGCCGGTCGCCACAAGATAGACCAACGAGTTGGCGTTGGGAGCTGCCGGGCACTGGAAGTTGTTTCCGCCCGTGGTTGCGCTGCCGGTGGGCTGCAGAGTAAAGGAGAAGCCGCCTGCGCCGTTGTTGGCCGTGGTGGTCGTCGCCTGGAGGCTGGCGGCGGGGTTTGGCCGGCCTAGACCCTGGAAATAAAGGTTGACGGTAGCAAACGCGACCGGTTGGTTGCCGCCGTGGACGCGTCCAGTGACGCTGCCGGCCTGTGCCAGCGGACCGCTCTCCGGAGCGGTCGAGACCATGTTCGAGCATCCAGCCGAGAAGATGGCAGTGGACGCCAGAAGAGCAAGCCCGCAGCGTCCAAAACACGGCCTGCTGAACAGTGTGTGACGATTCATTGTGTTGCCTCCGAGGTGTCGGGTATGTGGCTTAGGTGGGCGTAAACGTCGGGGAGGGAGATCTCTGAAAGCATCCTTGCCGGGCGAAGAGCATGGTACACGAGAGAGTGACTGGGGCAAATGTTAAGCAAGCGCGGCACATAAGCAAAGCTCTGTGTAAGCGAGGATAGGTCGAAATGGAGCATTTGGGCAGAAAAATTTTCCCTGTCCCGTGTCACCTTGTCTTCCCTGGGCAAAGCCGGCGGTCGGCCTTGGGGGCGAATCGGGCAAAACGCAAAAGAAAGTGGACGGCCGGGACACCGTTGTGTTTCCGTAACGGAGAGGTCCCATGCAGCTGACAGCACTCGATTGGACCGTGATCGTCCTGTACTTTGCCGTGAATCTGGGCATCGGCTTCTATTACATGCGGCGCGCTTCGGGCGACGTGGGCGAGTTTTTCCTGTCCGGGCGCAACGTGCCGTGGTGGCTGGCGGGAACGTCGATGGTGGCGACGACCTTTGGCGCGGATACGCCCTTGGTGGTGACCGGTCTGGTCTATAACCAGGGCATCGCGGGCAACTGGCTCTGGTGGTCCTTCTGCCTGAGCGGGATGTTGACGGTATTCTTCTTTGCGCCGCTGTGGCGCAGGGCCGAGATCCTGACCGACATGGAGCTCGCCGAGCTCCGGTACGGTGGTCGGCCGGCGACGTTCCTGCGCGGCTTTCGGGCGCTCTATCTCGCCTTGCCGGTCAACACCATCATCATGGGCTGGGTCAATCTGGCGATGGCGAAGATCCTGGCCCTGTCCCTGGGCCTGACAACCACGCGTCAGCAGCTGACAGGCGTGTATGTCTGCCTGGCGCTGGTTCTGGTTTACAACGCGATCTCCGGTTTGTGGGCGGTGCTTTGGACCGACGTTGTGCAGTTTGTCCTGAAGTTCACCATGGTCATCCTGCTGGCGTACTTTGCGGTCCATGCGGTGGGCGGCATGGGTTCGCTCGCCGGCCAGGTGCAGGCGTTTGATCGCGCGCACGGTGGTCGAAACACGCTGGAATTTGTGCCGGCCTGGGGATCGGGATTCTTTCTGAGCTTTCTGGTTCTCTTAAGCCTGAACTGGTGGGCCAGCTGGTATCCAGGGGCCGAGCCGGGCGGCGGCGGGTATATCGCCCAGCGCATCTTTTCGGCCAAGGATGAGCGGCACGGTGTGGGCGCGACGCTCTGGTTCAACCTGGCGCACTACGCTCTGCGTCCCTGGCCGTGGATCGCGACGGCGCTGGTCGCTCTTGTGCTGCTTCCCTCCCCTACCGCGGCGCAGGGCGGCTACGAGGGAGCGTATGTGTGGGTGATGATCCACTATCTTCCGCCGAGCCTGCGAGGCTTGATGCTGGCAGGCTTTGCGGCGGCGTACATGTCGACCATCGGAACGCACCTGAACCTCGGAGCTTCATATCTGGTGAATGATGTTTACCGGCGTTTCCTTGCGCCCCACAAGACGGAGCGACAGTACGTGGCGGCTTCGCGATGGGCGACGATCCTGGTGGCTGCGCTTTCGGCCGGTGCGACGTGGTACATGGAGACCCATGGAGCTTCAATCGCCGCGGCATGGAAGTTTCTCCTGGCGCTCGGAGCCGGCGCCGGTCTGGTGTTTATTCTCAGGTGGTACTGGTGGCGGATCAACGCATGGAGCGAGATTGCGGCCATGAGCGCGGCCGCCATCATCTCGTTGACGCTTGAGAGCACGCTTGGAATGCCGGTTGTGCGGGCGCTGCATGGGTTCGATCCGGCGCTTGCGATCCTTCCTCTCAACGCCGATGACCCGCACGCGTTCGCCTGGTTGATGCTCCTGACGACCCTGCTGACGACGGGCTTCTGGCTCGCTGTCACCATGCTGACACGGCCCGAGAGCGAAGCGACGTTGCAGCGTTTTTATGACAGAGTGCGGCCCGCGGCCCTGGGTTGGCGGCGATTCGCTCCGGAGCGTGAATGGGCCAAGCCGACGCTGCGTTGGAACTTCATGCACTGGGTGCTCGGGTTCAGCATGGTCTACCTGATGCTGTTCGCTGTCGGGAATTTCCTGTTCGGTCGCGTTGGGCTCGGCGCCGGTATGCTGGTCGGAAGCTTGCTGTGTTTCGGGCTTCTGTTCTGGAGTCTCGATCGACAGGGTTGGAAAGCATTTTTGTGAAACTGTGACCGGGCGCTGGATATCAAATCAAAAGGAGACCGCAATGCGACGATTCATAGCAAAGACAGGTATTTGGGCTTTGGGCGGTTCAATGGTGCTGGCTGGGTGCAAGAGCACACCGGCTCCCGCGCCGTCTACTACCGCATCCACGGCGACGCAACCGCAGCAACCGATGGCGGTGCGGAACCCGGACGGGTCCATCACCAATCCGGATGGGACAGTCACGTTTCCGGCCGGGTCCCCTCAGGCGCAACAAGCCGAGGCTGTTGCCTCAGGCTCCGGCGGAACCATGCCTTCAGGGGCCACGAAAAATTCAAACGGGTCCGTCACATACCCCGCTGGAACCGCGCCGCGACAGGACGAGAACCGGTCTGCCACAGCCGCAAATCCGGCTCGGCAGGCACCCGCTCCCGTCGAACGGAAAGCCGCGGTTGTGCCCAACGGAGCGCGCGTCGCCGTTAGCCTCTCGCAGACGCTGAGCGCGAAAGACAACAACGTAGGCGACAGCTTCTCAGGCGTGCTCGCACGTCCGTTGACGACGAGCACAGGCGCCGTCGCGTTTCCCCGCGGAACCCGGGTCGAAGGAACGGTCATTGCATCCAAGGGTCGCGGACGCTTCGCGGGCTCCGGGGATCTTGGCATCGAGCTCACTTCAATCGGCGGAGAGCACGTGAGAACCACCGAGTATGAGAAAGAACTCAAGGGCAAAGGCAAGCGAACCGGCGCGTTCATCGGCGGTGGCGGCGGTCTCGGCGCAATCATCGGCGGCCTCGCCGGAGGTGGCAAGGGCGCGCTCATCGGCGGTCTCGCCGGCGCCGGCGCAGGTACGGCCGGAGCTGCGTACACCGGCAACAAAAATGTCGTCATCCCCGCCGAGTCGGTGGTCAGCTTCCGTCTGAATCAGTCGCTCGAAGTCCGCTAGTCGAAAGATCCCGGTATGTAGACTTCAGAGCATGCGGCTTACACCGAAGTTCCTCCTGTCGGCAACCGACGAGGCTCATTTTCCGACCGAAGCAAAGACCCATAACGCACCGGAGGTCGCTTTTCTTGGGCGATCCAACGTCGGCAAAAGCTCGTTGATCAATGCGCTTCTGGGGTCGAAAGAGGCTCACACCTCCTCGACCCCAGGGCGCACGCGGGCGATCAACTTCTTCGGTCTCTACGAAGGTGCGGCCGAGAAGCTGAAGTTGTGGCCGACGCTGATCTTTGCGGACCTTCCGGGCTACGGGTACGCCAAGATCTCGAAGTCGATCTCGTCGGAGTGGCCGAGCTTTATCGAACCCTATCTGGCCAGCCGCGAGACTCTGGCCATGTGCATCTGCCTGGTCGATACAAACATCCCACCGCAGGCCAGCGACACGCAGCTGATCGACTACTTGAAGCACACGGGACGACGATTTCTGGTGGTTGGGACGAAGTCCGACCGTCTAGGAAACAATGCTCTGGCGAAGTCAGTGGCTGCCCTGAAGGTGGCGCATGGAGTGGAGGAGTTTCTGCCGATCTCAGCCAAGACGGACGCGGGGACAAAGGCGCTCTGGCTACGTCTGCTAGCAGTGGCCCAACCTGCCTAGGAGACGTCTGACTCCGCTTTAGTCGCCGTAGTACTCGAGGCCAAGGTGGGTGATCAGATCTTCGCCCATGATGTGGCGAAGGGTGTTCTTCAGCTTAATCGACTGGATAAAGAGGTCGTGTTCCGGGTAGACGCCGGGGGCGGAATCGGGCGCCTTGAAGTAGAACGAGAGCCACTCCTGGATGCCCAGGCCCCGGAGTGACGGTGTACGGGCGGCGAGGTCAAGAAACAGGCACAGGTCGAGCGCGAGCGGCGCTGCGAGAATAGAGTCGCGGCAAAGAAAATCAACCTTTAGCTGCATCGGGTAACCCAGCCAACCGAAGATGTCGATGTTGTCCCAACCCTCTTTGTTGTCACCGCGCGGCGGGTAATAGTTGATCCTGACCTTGTGGTACAGGTCCTTGTACAGTTCGGGGTAAAGCTCCGGCTGGAGGATGATGTCGAGGACCCCGAGCTTGGACTCTTCCTTGGTCTTGAAAGACTCAGGGTCGTCGAGGACCTCGCCATCGCGGTTGCCCAGGATGTTGGTGGAGTACCACCCCGCTACGCCCAGCATGCGGGTCTTGAAGGCGGGGGCGAGAACGGTTTTGATAAAGGTCTGGCCGGTCTTGAAGTCCTTTCCGCAGATGGGCGCGTTCATCTTGCGGGAGAGCTCGTTGAGCGCGGGGATGTCGACCGTGAGGTTCGGTGCGCCGTTCGCGAACGGGATGCCTTCCTTGAGGGCCGCCCAGGCGTACAGCATCGACGGAGAGATGGAGGGATCGTCCTCGACCAGACCCTTTTCAAACGCGGCGAGACTCTGGTGTACGGCGGTCTGCTCGAGAAAAATCTCAGTGGAACCGCACCAGATCATGACCTGCCGATCGGTCTTGGTCTTAAATTCGGCGATGTCGTTCCGGATCTGATTCGCGAGATCGCACTTGTTTTTGCCGGACTTGATGCGCGTGCCGTTGAGGCGTTTGACGTAGTGCTGGTTGAAGACGCCAGGGAGTGGCTCGATCGATTCGAGAAAGGGTTTGATCTCCGCGAGCTGGTCGCGGTCGAGCACCTGCGCGTGACTGGCGGCGTCGAAGAGGTTGCCGCCGAAGATGTCCCAGCCGGTGAAAACGAGATCATCGAGCTTGGCGATGGGCGCAAAGTCCCTGATCAGCGGGCTGCGCGCGTCGGTGCGCTTGCCGAGACGGATGGTGCCCATCTGCGTGACCGAGCCGATAGGTTTCGCCAGACCGCGGCGGACGGCTTCGACGCCGGCGATGAGGGTGGTGGCAACGGCGCCCATGCCTGGAATCATGATGCCGAGTTTCCCGGTGGCAGGGGTGATCGAGGCCGCTTGTTCCGTAGCGGCAACGGAGGTACTGGACATCCTGGTGTGGCCCTTCTGGGAAGAAGCTAAGGTGTGCGACTCCTTAGTTTCGCAAGCGAGATCGGGTTTGGCAAATTGAGCTGTGGTCTCGGCGCATGCCGCTGCCGGCGACACCGAGCTCTCGGGCCACCCGCGATCCCGGCGCCGGTGTCTGGCTTTCGGTGCCGGCGTCGTGACCCTTCCAAGCTCATCGTTCTTGTTAGGATGAGGTCTGGATCTGGGTCCAGATTCCCTTCTGGGCCGATGGGAGACCTATGCTGACTGGAGTTGAAACAGAATCCTCTCCGGTGAGCAGATCGGGCGGCCGATCTCCCGAGCGTTGGTTTCAGCCGTCGCCATCTCTCTGGAGAAGCGCGGGAAAGCTCTTTCTCCTGCTTCTGGTCTGCGCCTACTTTGGATTTTCGTATGGTTCCGACCCGAGTTTCCTGAATTTACAGATGTACACCGCCGGAAGGGCGCCGACACCTTACCAGTACCGCGTTTTGCCGATGTTTGTCTTCCAGTTTTTAATGCACATCTCTCTCCTGCCCAGGTTAGCCCACAGGGTAGAGGCCTTGAAGGATGACCCTTACCGGCTCATCCTCATGATCCTTGGGTTTGTAAGTCTGCTGGGAGCGGTGGCAGCAACTCGACTTACTCTGAAGCGGCTCACAGGAGATCCTGTCTATGCGTTTTGGGCGGCTTTTCTGGTCGTACTTATGGCCGAGTTACAACTGGCTTCTACCTGGGGACCTAGTATGCCGGTCCCCTATGACGTACCTTCGATCTTCTTCTTCGCGCTTTCGATCTACCTGGTTGTTAGCAGACGTTTTCTCCTCTACTACCTCCTCTTTCCATTGGCTGTTCTCAACCGAGAGACCGCCTGTTTTATCGCTGTGTTTTTTGCTGTCTGGGAGTGGGTGCGGCTTTCGGACCAGAGTGTCCGGGGCAGACTTCTACGAATCGTGCCGTCCGTAGCGGCTCAGGCCCTGGTCTGGTTTGGTATCAAGACGTTGCTGTTTCACGTCTTCGCTCACAATCCCGCGGAAGATAATGGTGTGGCGGGTGGTCTGTTTGTAAATAAACTTACCTATAACTTACATGAGCTACCGAAGCCCCAGCAGTGGCCTCTCTTGGCGAGCATCTGCAGCTTCTCCTTACCTTTCCTGTACCTTCAGCGTAAGTGGATCCGATGTGACGGTCTCTCTTACGCGTGCGCGATCGTCTTACCCCTTTCCTTCGCAGGAATGATGATTGTGGGAGTAATTACCGAAATTCGCATCTTTGCGGATTGGATAGCTCTTGTAGCTCCAACACTGGCCCTGGTCGTCCACAACCGGTTTCTACCTGTGGCGGATAACGGAGTAAGAGGCTGAGTTAGTGAGAGAAGTAACTCGTGTGTTTTAACACCTAGGCTGGATCGACGTCCGTGCGGATGCGGTTCTTCCAATGTGAGGTGATGAACCAAACGATCGCGGCGAGAAGGACGACTTCGACCGAGAGATGAAAGCGGTGGAAGATCTCCTTGAAGCGTGGGTCGGAGTTCCACCGATCGCCCAGCTTGGCGCCAATGTAGGCAAGGGCGAAGCACCAGGGCCAGGAGCCGACAAAGGTGTAGACGTGGAAGCGGCCCTGGGGCATACGCGCGATGCCGGCAGGAAGCGCGATAAATGTGCGAACGACAGGGAGGAGGCGTCCGAGAAAGACAGCGCCGCCGCCGTACCTCCCGAAGAACTGCTCGGTGCGGTCGAGGTCACGGCGCCCAAGCAGGAGATATCGGCCGAAGCGCTCGACGGCAGGACGGCCACCCCAGCGACCGATCCAGTAAGGCGGGATGGAGCCGAGATTGCATCCGATCGCGCCCGCCGTGGCTACCAACAAGAGCTTGGCGGTGGTGCCGCCGAGGACGTAGCCCGCAAAGGGCATGATGATCTCGGAGGGGAGCGGGATGCAGGCAGACTCGATGCCCATCAGGAGAGCGACCCCTGCGAGACCTCCGGCGCTGATGACGGCGATAATGAAGGCGGCGATGGAAGCGAGGATGTGCTCGGACATTGGGGGCTAGTATAGCGGGCAGATGCTGCGATCGCGTGCGGCTCGGCGCGAGGCCGGGGGTACAGAGGTAAGCAGGCCTGTCGCCTTGGTAAGATGGAGAGATGGCGACAACGATTGCAACCACCGAGACTCAATCCACGGCAGCGCCGGAGGCGACTGGGCGCCCAAAGTCCGCGTACGGAGCTCACGACCCCTCCAAGGCCGCGGTGAAGCGGCAGATTGTGTGTTTCAGCTTCTATAAGGTGATGCCGGAGTGGCGACGGCTCCCGGCGGAGGTGAAGGCCGAGCATAAGCGCGCGTTCGCGGAGGTGCTGGCGCGCTGGAACAAGCCGGGAGAGTTCTTGTCGTTGACGTACTCCACGGTGGGCACGCGCGGTGACGTCGACATGTGCGTGTGGTCGATCGGGTATGGGGTCGATGAGTTGAACCGGATGCGGAGCGATCTGATGGCGACGCCGCTGGGCGGATACCTAAACTCGCCGCACAGCTTCCTGGCGATGACCAAGCGGTCACAGTATCAGATCGATCGCCCGGATGAGAGCGAGGGCGAGGGACGCGGAGCTATCCGGCCCGGCGGCCAGAAGTACATTTTTGTTTACCCGTTCTGGAAGACGCGCGCGTGGTATCTGCTGCCGATGGAAGAACGCAAGCGGCTGATGGATGAACATATTCGGATCGGTCTCTTGTATCCGCGGGTAAAACTGAATACAACGTACTCGTTCGGGATCGACGACCAGGAGTTTGTGGTCGCGTTTGAGACCAACTTTCCCGAGGATTTTCTGGACCTCGTTCAGCAGCTCCGAGAGACGGAGATCAGCATGTATACGCTCGAGGACACGCCGATCTTTTCGTGTGTACGCGTGAGCGCGACGGAGATGCTGGACCGGCTCGGGTAGGCAACGTGGCCGAGAAGAAGGGGACGGTTCAGGTGAAGCCGGTGCGGCGGGCGGCGGCTTCGCCTAGGGGTGTGCGGGCGCGGCGAATCGCGGCAGAGGAGCCGACCACGGCAAAGCTCCGGCGCGGCAAGAGCTACAATCCATTGGCTCCGGCGCGCGTGGCGGCGATCCTCGATGCGCTCGAAAAGACCTACCCAGGAGCGGTCTGCGCCCTCAATCACCGAAACGCATGGGAGCTCACCGTGGCGACCATCTTGTCGGCGCAGTGTACGGACGCGCGCGTGAACCTGACGACGCCGGAGCTGTTTCGGAGGTATCCCACGCCCTCTGCGCTGGCCGGCGCCTCCCTTCCCGAGCTTGAGGAGCTGATCAGGCCGACGGGATTTTTTCGCAATAAATCGAAGTCGATCCAGGGCGCCGCGCGAGCGGTCATCGAGGAGTTTGGGGGCGAGGTGCCGCGGTCGATGGAGGAGATGCTGCGTCTACCGGGCGTGGCTCGAAAGACGGCAAATGTGGTGCTGGGTAGCTGGTTTCAGATCGCGTCCGGCGTGGTGGTCGACACGCATGTGCTGCGGCTCTCACGCCGTCTGGAGTTGACCGCTGAGACCACGCCGGAGAAGGTGGAGATGGATCTGCAGAGGGTGATTCCGGAGACGAAGTGGATCGATTTCAGTCACATGATCATTCATCATGGGCGTCAGATCTGCATCGCGCGAACGCCCAGGTGCCTGGACTGTACGCTCGAAAAGCTGTGCAACTCGGTCGATAAGACCTGGAACTCGCACTGAAACTTCAGACGTCAGAGAGAGAAAGGTTCAGAGCCTCGGCGACGGTTCGGACCAGCGATGGGACTGTAGCCTCCGCGGCTTGGAGGTGGGCGGGATAGCCTAGTTCGCGGAGCGTTTGCGAGGTGATGGGACCGATCGAGGCTCGAAGAATCGGCCGGTGCTCGGAGGTGTCAACAGGCAGAGCGAGACCGGCGGCATCGAGCAGAGCGATGAGGTTGGTCGCTGTCGAGGAACTGGTGAAGGTGATTGCGTCAGGCCAGGTTTCCGGTGTGCGGAAGAGTTCCTGGAGCAGAGGTATGGAGCTTTCGGGCACGATGGTCCGGTAAGCCGGCGCGATGGTGAGCTGCGCACCGGCGGCCTGGAGCACCTTTGGGAGATGATCGCGGGCGGTCTCGGCCCGGACCAGAAGCACGCGTGTCTCGCCCGAAGTGATGTGACCGAGAAGTGTCTGAGCGAGGGACTCGGCGATCGCTTGCGGTGGGATGAGGTCGGGCCGGAGGCCGACGTCAGTCAGTGCCTGGGCCGTGGCGGGACCGATCGCCGCGATCTTCGTCCCGGATTTCGTCCCGGATTTCGGGATGGATCTTTTGCCCAGAGGAACTCGGGAGACGAACGCCTCGACCGCGTTGGCGCTGGTGAAGACGATCCAATCGAAGGCGTCGAGATCGGCGAGAGCCGTGTCCAAGGGAGCGTGTGTGGAGGGTGCTGCGAGAGTGATGGTCGGGACGAGGATGGGCTCAGCGCCGAGAGCACGCAAGTGCGCGGCCAGGGCGGAGGTCTGGTGGAGAGATCGGGTTACGAGGATGCGAGGTCTCATGCGGTCTCTCGACATCATCTAGACAGAGCGGCGGCACTGAGCGCGAGTCCCTGTGCGACGGACGTGAAGGCATCGCCCGAGGTGACGCGGGCGGGCGTAAACCGGTCTTCAAAGATGCGCCGGACGGCCGGAACAAAGGACGTGCCGCCGGTAAGAAAGATGCGGTCAACCATCTCCGGTGACGTGTTTGTGGATTCGAGGAGCTGATCGACAGCGGTGCGGATCGCTTCGAGTTCGGGGCTGATCCAGCGTTCAAAATCGGCGCGGGTGACCGAAGCGTGGAGGTCTAAGCCGGCTTCCTTGAAGTTGAATTCCGCGGTCTCGCCGGCAGAAAGCTCAAGTTTGGTCCGAGCGACGGCGGCGTGCAGCTGGTAGCCGAGATCTTCATCGATCAGAGTGGTGAGCGCGGCGATCTGGTCCGCGGCGGTCCGGTACGCGACGTTGGAGGTGGGGTCGATCTGGTTGAGGGCCCGTTGGTGCGCTCGGCGAAGAAGATCGTCGACAAGGCGGGTGCGGAGAAAGGAAAGATAATGCCAGCGCTCGAGATTGCTGTAGATCCAGGCGGGAACTGCCGGAACCGAAGTGCCGCCGAGGGTCGGAACGAGAGCATCAGCGCCCAGGGCTGGGCTGACGAGGTAGCGGACGATCCGGGCGTCGAAGCTGTCGCCGGCGAGTGGGACGCCCGCGGTGCCGAGGATCTGCCGACCTGGGCCGGTCTCCGGGCTCCGGGAGGCGCGCCAGCTGGGGCCGGCATGAAGCAGGCAGAAATCGCTGGTGCCGCCGCCAAAGTCACCGATCAGGATCAGTTCGTCCCGATTGAGCTTGGATTGGTAGCTGTAAGCTGCGGCGATCGGTTCGAGCTCGAATCGGACGTCGTCGAAGCCGGCGGTTCGGAAAGCAGAGGTGAGCCGCTGCTGCGCGAACACGTCGTCTGCTGGGCCGTCGGCCCCGACGAAGCGAACCGGTCGCCCCACGGTCGCATGCGAGATGGGATGGCCGAAGTGGACCTCCGCCGCACGCCGAAGGTCGGTCAGGATGCAGGCGATTAGGTCTTCCAAGGTGTAATGGCGGCCAAAGACTTCGGTTCCCGTGAGTGTGCGAACGGATAGGTACGACTTGAGCGACTGAATCAGCCGGCCGGCGTTGTCCTCCGCCTGGCTGTGGCGCGAGAGGTAGCGCGCGATGGCCTCCGGGCCGGTAAAGCTGCGCGTGGACCGGCGAGATCCCATGCGGTGCTGCTCGAGGTACAGAAGCGAGCGGAACGAGGGCGAGTCGTTGCTGAAACGGACGAGCTCCACCCTGCCGGTGTCTGAGACCCGAGCAACGGAGGAGTTTGTGGTGCCGAAGTCGATGCCGATGGAGGACAGGCGGGGCATCTGTTCAGGGTAGCGGTTTCGTCGCGCAAAGAGTGATCTGGCGAGGGCCGAAGTCTATGCGGCGGCCCAGTCTTCTTCCTGGACAACGAGGCTGCGGAGGAGGTCCTGCACCTCGGCTGCCGAGGCGGACGGCCGCGCGACAGCCTGATCGAAGTTGAACTCGGCAAACGCCGTGGTCTCTTCCGCACCCGATCCGGCAAAGGCCATGGACCACTCCGGGAAGTCGCGATGATCGACGTAACCGCTTTCAAGCAGGGTGACGTCGCCGTGGCGCGCGTCCTGCTGAATCGTTTCAAAGAGGCTTTCGACCGCCTGGAGCGGACCTTCGAGAACCTGCGCGAAGCAGGCGCCGTTGAAGAGAAGCGCACCGGTGATGCCGAGCGCGGCGTTATTTTTGCGGGCGCTGGCGAGAATCTTTCGGATCTCGGCGGCTTGCTCCTCGACCGATCCCGTAATGGCGTTGCGGGAGCAGTAGAGGAGCTTGTAGACGGAGCCGGTCACGCTGTGGCCTCCGGGGTTCGCGGTGTGTGTGGTGCGGAGACGAGCGACGCGACCGCGTCTTTGAGCTCGGCCACGGGGACGGCGTGACTGATGAAGAAGCCCTGCACCGAGTCGCAACCGTCCTTCTGGATGCGGGCGAGGTGCTGCGGTGTGTCAACGCCTTCGACAAGGGTGGAAAGCCCAAGGCTGGAGCCAAGCGCGGCGATAGCCCGGACAATGGCGCGCTCCTTCACGCCCGTGTCGGAACCTCCGCTCTTTCCCGTGAGCGAACGGTCGATCTTGATCGTGTCGATGGGAAAGTTGACCACTTGACTGAGCGAGGCGACGCCCGTGCCGAAGCTGGCAATGGCTACTTTGACGCCGAGGCTGCGGAGGGCGTTGAGGTTGCCGACGACCGACTTCCCGTCGCGCAGAAGGATCGCCTCCGAGACTTCCAATTCAAGTTTCTGCCCAGGGATGCCGGCGGTCGCGAGAGCTTTGGTCACGACCTCGACGAAGCGCGCGCTCTCAAATTGCTGAGGCGAGACGTTGATCGAGACGGGAACTTCGGCGGGCCACTGCGCTGCTTCCTTGCAGGCCATCTTCAGCACCCATTCGCCGATCTGTCCGATGATGCCGATCTCTTCGGCGAGCGGGATGAAGTCTGCGGCAGGGAGGATACCGCGCTTGGGATGTTTCCATCGCAGGTTGGTTTCGAGGCCGAGAAGCTGCTGGGTTTGAACGTCAACCTGCGGCTTATAGAGGAGTTCGAACTGCCGAAGTACGAGCGCTTTGCGGAGGTCGACTTCGACGTCGCGGCGGGCCTGTGCACGCGCCTCCATAGCGGGGTCGAAGAACGAGTAGCATCCGCGTCCAGAGTTCTTGGAGTGATAAAGAGCGAGGTCGGCGCTGCGCAAAAGGCGCATCCGGTCGACGCCGTCGTTCGGGGCGAGAGCGACACCGATCGACACGCCGATATTTACCGGCTGGCCCTCGATGAGGTAGGTGCGGTGAAGAAGATCGACCAGGCGAGTCGCCAGGCCTTCGACCTCGTCCTGGGCGAGCGTGGAGTTGATGAGGATGCCAAACTCGTCGCCGCCGAGCCGGGCCACCAGGTCCGTCCCGCGGAGCAGGCCGGCCATGCGCTGGGCCACCAGCCGCAGTAGCTGGTCACCGACCGCGTGACCAAGCGTGTCGTTGACCGTCTTGAAACGGTCGAGGTCGAGCAGGAGGACGGTCGCGGCCACTTGCGCCGGGGTGCCTGGTGCCAGCGCTGCCTGCGAGGCCAGCAAACTGTCCAGCTTCTGTTCAAAGAAGCGGCGGTTGCCAATGCCGGTGACGTGATCCCGCAGCGAGGCGTCGGTGGCCTCCGGAAGTGCACCGGCCAGACGGATCGGTTGAGGTTTCTCGACCGGCTTGGAGTCAAGTTCAGCGGTGGATAGCACGGCAGCGAGCATCTGTGACCTCTCCTGCAGGCCGGGCCTGCGGTCTCCTCCTGCCAGCCGATGGGGCTGGGCGGATGGGAGATGAGAGGAGATTAGCTGGTTGCGGACGGCGGTGTGAATGACACTTTTGGGGAGGTCCGAGCTCACACCAAACGGGGAGAGGTCGGGTCCGCCACGACGCGTCGCACATCGCCGATGCGGCAGAGCACAAAAAAGGGCCGCCGTTTCGGGCAGCCCTCTCTCGGTCGCATTGCTGTTGGAACCTACTTCTCCGGTAGCCTGGCAGCGCCCACCAACTCGGCCGCGTCCGGCGCGTGGAGGTACTCGGGGTGCTGGTCTTTGCCGAGCAGTGCGGCTACTCGGCTGGCGTACTCCGGGTCCGCCTTTTTGAAGTGGCTTAGCTGCAGCTTCTGGATGCGAAGCGGCGTCTGTCCAAGCGACTGCGCGATCGCCTTCGCCGTGCGCTGCTTCTCCCCTTCCGAGAAGAGCCGCCACAGGTCGCCCGCCTGAGTGTAGTCATCGTTGTTTTCGCGATGATCGTACCGTGCCACGACCGTCTGCCCGTTCTCCGTCTTGACCTTGTAAGGTCGTTCGCGGAATCTCGGATCTTCCTTCGGTCCGCCGAAGCTGTTCGGCTCGTAGTTGGGAAGATCGCCGTAGTTGCCGTCAAAGCGCATCTGGCCGTCACGGTTATAGTTGGCCACATTGTTCTTGGCCGCGTTGATAGGAAGCAGATCGTAGTTGGTGCCGATCCGGTAGCGGTGCGCGTCGGGGTAAGAGATCAACCGCCCCTGCAGCATCTTGTCCGGCGAAAAGCCCATGCCGGGAAGGATGTTCGAAGGATTGAAGGCCGCCTGCTCAACCTCGGCAAAGTAGTTCGAAGGCTTGCGATCGAGCGTCATCACACCTACGTCGATCAAGGGATAATCCTTGTGCGGCCAAATCTTGGTCAGGTCGAACGGATCGTACTTGAAGTTGTCGACCTCGTCCTCGGGCATCACCTGGATCTGCAGCCGCCACGAGGGAAAGTTCTTCTCATCGATGGCATGGAGCAGATCGCGCTGCGAGTAGTCCGGGTCGGAGCCGGCGAGAAGCTCCGCCTGCTCGGCCGTGAGATTCTTGATGCCCTGGTTCGTCTGAAAGTGATACTTGACGTAAAAGAGCTCGTCCTTCGCATTGATCATCGAGAAGGTATGCGAGCTATACCCATGCATGTGGCGGTATCCGTCGGGGATGCCGCGGTCCGAGAAGAGGATCGTCACCTGATGCAGCGACTCAGGCGAGAGCGACCAGAAGTCCCACATCATGGTGGCCGACTTCAAGTTCGAGGCCGGCTCGCGCTTCTGGGTGTGAATGAAGTCGGAGAACTTGATCGCGTCGCGCACAAAAAAGATCGGCGTATTGTTGCCGACCATGTCCCAGTTCCCTTCCTCGGTGTAGAACTTCAGAGAAAAGCCGCGAGGATCGCGGGCGGTATCGGCCGAGCCTTTTTCGCCGCCCACCGTCGAAAACCGGGCAAACATCGGGCAGGTGTTGCCGACCTTCGAGAAGAGCTTCGCCTTGGTGTACTTCGAGATGTCGTGAGTGACAAGAAAGTGCCCGTGGGCGCCGGAGCCCTTGGCGTGCACGACGCGCTCAGGGATCCGCTCACGGTTGAACTGGGCCGACTTTTCAAAGTGTGCAAAATCGTCGAGCGTCACCGGGCCGCGGCGTCCGGCCGTGACCGAGTTCTGGTTGTCCCCGATCGGGCGACCCTGGTTGGTCGTCAGCTGAGGGTTGATGTGGGTCGAGCCGGCGTCCTTCTCCTTGGGTCCCTTGCTGCCTTCACCCAGGGGAGATTCGCTGCCGATCCTGGGACCGTTGGCGGTGTTAAGTGGATTTCCGTTTTTGCCGTTCTGATCTGCCATAGGGGGAGCTCCTGTAGAGACCATTATAGGGCGTTTGCCCGACCAAAAGACGGCGGCGCCGGACAGAAGCTTTGGCTGATCGCATCGGCGAGACCCCTATCTGAGCAGACCCCTAGGTCCTGCCCGGGCGCAGCCAACTTCAGCCTCAGAAACCCATAGCGAAGTTCACCGTAACCGTGGTTTGCACCTCGACCGGGCGGCCGTTGAGAACGTATGGCGTGTACGTCCACTGTCGAACCGCAGCCAGCGAGGCGATCGCGAGGCTCACATCCGGCGTGGACACCACTCGAAGATCGAAGATGTGCCCGTCCTGCCCGATCACCGCCGCAAGCACCACCGACCCTGTGATGTGCGCCTGACGAGCACTGGCCGGGTACTCGGGGCGCGTCTGCTGGAGGATACGCCCGGCGATCACGCTGGACCCGACCCTAACGATCTCTGCTTGTGCAGGTACGAGCTCAGGTCCAGGAACGAAGTTTTCGGCAGTGAGCGTCGCTGTTTCGAGCACTTCGACCTTGGCCCGCAGAACCGGATGGTTCGCCTCACTGAACACAAGCGATGTAGCCGTGTAGCGGTTCTGGAACTTGCCGATTCCATTCCGCACGCTGAGAACTCCGCCGAAGTTGTACGAAGCCCGAAACACCGGCTTCCCCGGCTCGAAGCAATAGGTCGGAAACAAGCCTGCCGGTGGATGAGCGACGTTCTTCACCGGCGCGCCCACCATCACACATTGGAGGTTTACTTTACCGAACGCCACCGTCTGCGACTCCAGGGTCGCTTGTTTGATCTCAGCCAAAGTGGGTGCGGGATGAACAATCTGTCGTAGCACCATGTTGGCCAGCGTTGGAACACTCCGTTGATCTTCGGATCGGAACCGGCCATCCGCGTTTCTCAGCTCCGTTCCCACGTAGTCCGTTCCGCTGATCACACGTCGCCACAGCTTGGGTCCGGCCCACCACTCCTCGATCGTTCCGTGGTCCGTAGTTTTGCCCGCGCTATCCAAGATGTCGTAAGTCGCCCGAAGATGCCATGGCTTCAGGTCCGGGCTGTCGAGGGAAGTGGAGGCCTCGAGCGTATTCATCTGCTCAATCAGCTCGACTTGATCGGCAGCTCGCGCCGAGATGCACGAGAGCGCAACCATCGATCCGAGAAGAACCGGAACGGCGTATTTCGACATGATGCGAAGCTCTTTCACCTGTCTCTGAAAGCTCCTTTTGCAGCTGCTTGTAGTATGCCGCACGTCCTCGCCTCGCCGGGAACTTTGTCTGCGAGAACATCCACCGTCCTCATGCACCCTACGGCCACGATCTTTACTTCGCGGCAGAGATACGCCCGACCGGGCACACCGGCGTTCCGTAGCGATGGTCGGCCGGTGTGAGATCGAAGCGGTTGGCGCTCTCGCACAGACGCGGGATGTCGCTGGGATCGGGGGCGAACAGCGTGATGTGAAAGGTGCCGAAGACGATGTTGCGGGAGAGAACCCAGGTCTGGACCGGGATCCATGTCGGCGGGACACGTGTGCGGATGACGGGCCAGTCCGTCTGAATGATGGCGACCGGAGCGTGTTCGGCGGCGGTCCAGCGGCTGAGTTCAGCGGCGTTGAGCGGGCGGTGAAGTCGCTGCTCGGTCAGGACAGGCAGGCCGGAGCCGAGGCCGATCGGGTCCAGCAGATGCGAGTCGCTGTAGTAGCTGACGGCCCCGATGTCGTTGACGACGACGCTGTCGTGGTCATAGAAGCTATGGAGAAATCGGGCGATCTGGACGTGCTCATTGAAGCGATCGACCGAGCAGAGCGGCCCGCGAAAGATGCCGGAGATCGCTCTCCAGAAAAGAAACGGTGCCAGGACGAGGAGCGTCAGCGCGAGCAGGGCGGCCGTGAGCTTCTGCGCGGGAACGAGGGTCCGCAGGCGCGGGGCGATCTGCGCCCGCGACCCCAGGCGAGGCGCCGCGACGGCCAGACTCACCATGCTCAGCAGAAAAAAGTAGCTCTCATACCGGAGCAGCCATCGCGTGGGCGCCAGGCCGAGGTGAAGAAAGATCAGAATCGCCGTGACAAACAGGAACATCTGCGATGCGGTCCAGAAACGCCACGTGCGCAGGCGCAAGATCCAAAGCAACGCAGGCGCGAGCAGGATCTGGCGAAAGCCGCCGCCCGACGAAAGCATCCGGTAACGAACGATGGGATTGTGCGTTGGGACGGCGTTCAAGCTGGCCTTCATCAGCACGGAGAACGGGAGCCAAAGACCCGAGATGTGGTGGGAATAGATTCCGAAGCTGAGCGGTCCAACGGCCGCAGCGGCAACCGACAAGATGGCAAGAGAGATGCGTCGGCGCAGAAGCAGCAGAATGAAAATGGGAACGATGGCGAAGACCGCTTCGTAACGGATCGCGCCCGCAAAGAGGCTCGATAGCACGAGCGAAACCGACAGACCGCGCGAGATGGGCGCCGTGGGTGCGAGGGCAAGGATGCGAACCGCAAAGGTAACGAGCAGCAAAATGGAGAGCGTCTGCGCGACGTGTTCCATGCCGACGTACGCCAGGTTCGGGATCGAGGTACAGAGCAGAATCAGGAGCTGTGCGGTGAAGCGGTAGGTCAGCGAGGCGTCGGGGCGAAGTTGGCGCAGGGTCGAATCGACAGCAAAGATCAGCGGGATCGCGAAGACGACGTTCAGAAACAGGGCGTTCAAGAGATGCGGCCCAACGAGCAGGTCCACCATGGCAAGCAGAACGGTCCAACCTGGGGAGGAGGAGGCGGAGGCAAACTCCGTCGGCCCTATGCCCCAGACATGGTGCAGGGCCAGCGTTCGGGCGAGAGCCAGGTGAATGTAGCTGTCATCCAGCGGATAAACGAACAGGCCGTGAGCCATGTGGGTCGCGGCCAGCACCATGCCCGCAAGCAGGACGAGAAAGAGGAGGCTCGCCACAGCGGGCGGGTTGCGCCAAAGAGAGAATTTCACGGCTAAACACGAGTATATGGGGGAAGCGGAGGGTCAGCCAGACGCAACGAGGCTCAGCCTATTACGTTTGTACTCTGCAGTGTCTGGGCGCAGCGTCCGGGCGCAGTGTCTGGCGCAGTGTCTGGGGCCCAGCGGCTGGAGCCGCCCAGCTGGGTCAGGCGCGGGAGCGTTTCAGCTGCTGCCAATCCGTCTCCGTCTGCTCGGCGTATCGCTCGGCAAACTTCAGAATCGCCCGGTCGAAGCGGTCCGATCGGCCGAGATACGCTCCCAGCACCGCGGCGTCGCCGGAGCGGGCGTGTCCCCGGGCCAGCAGTTCCCCGCACACATCGGCGTAGTCGAAGAGGCCGTCCGAACGGAGGTCGTCGACGTTGATCGACGCCTTGTGGTCGTTCAGTTGGCGAACCAGGTAGTCGCGGTCTTCAATGCTGGTCCAGCCGAGCAGCGGGTCGGACTGAAACTGCATCGCGCGCTGGCCTTCCGCAACCCGACGTCCGTTGTTCGGGACCGACGAGGCGGTGTGCGGGAGGTAGCGTGTGTACGCGCTGTCAGGCTCTTCCTTGATCTGCAGAAACAATGGGTCCGCCGGTCCGTTGCCCTCGAAATAAACACAAAAGTCCCGCAGTCCGACCGATCCCGTGCCGACCGTCTTGAAGCAAACATCGATCGGCCGGAACTGGTCGAAGAAGTGACGGCGTTCGGGAAGCAGGGTGTCGCGGTAGGGCCTCAGGCTGGCAAGGATCCCATCGGCCTTCTTACCCGTGATGCGTTCCAGAAGCGGCGGATCGGAGCGAAATATGCGAGACGGGATCTCGGATCTGCGCGTCGCGCCGCCATCCTGCGCTGCAGACTCGGCTTCAGACGCGGGTCTCTCTTTGTGATCCGCCGGCCTCTCTTTGTGATCCGCGGAGCCCTCTTTGTAATCCTTCACCCGGCCGCCAGATCTGCTTCCCTTCCCTCTCGAACGCGCATGCTTGGAAGGGTCGGACGGACTTACGGCAGCAGGGATGGTCAGGTTGTCCAGGCTCACCAACGGTGTCGCGCGTTCGGCTTTCTCGAGCACGCCGACGATGGTGTTGCTGCGATTCAAACGCTGAACCTGAAAGCGCGCAACCGCGAGAACGGGCATCGCCGTGAAGCGATGCATCGATCTACGGTAGCGACGAAGAAACTGCGAGATGGCGTCCCGGCTGTCCGTGTCGCGGGTGCCGGACTCCCGGCCCGCGAGCAGAATACTGGTGCTCAGGCGTTTGACATCCCACTCAAACGGCGCGCGCGTCGTCTCGTCGAAGTCGTTGATGTCGAAGACCGGGCTGCCATCCAGGCCCTCGTAGGCGCCGAGATTGCGCAGGTGAGCGTCGCCGCAGATCTGGTTGACGATGCCGGTCGCCGGCACCCGCGAAAGATCGTAGGCCATCACAGGGACGGCGCCGCGAAAAAAGCCAAACGGCGACGCCGCCATGCGCTCATATTTCAGATCGACCAGGTGCGGGAGGCGGCCGTGCATCGATTCGGCGATCAGATCAATCGGCGATCGCTCGCGATGTTTAGGATTCCAGACGCCGTGCTGCGCCCGCGCGACCTCCTTGCGCGCCAAACGTCCGCGCATCACACGTTCCGATCTGGCCCGACCTTTCGATTGGCTCATGGTTGCCTCAGAAGCAGGTCCCGATCTTCGGCAAAGTGCGGACTCGCCCTCCGAAGATAGATGCGGTAGGCAGGCGGCTGCGGAACATCGGTCTCCCGCAACACATGGCCGGGCGGATCCGGGTCAGGAGAAAATCTGCGCGCCAGAACCAGGCTGTAGTTGCTGTTCAGGTATTCGACGAACTCGGGCCAGGTGTTCAGCTTGTTGTAGCTGTCGTCGCTCTGCAGCCACTGGTCGGAGAGAACGAGGACGTCGGCGGGGTTCTGCCGCGCCAGTCGCCAGAACATCGCGCGGTAGTACTGCACGGCCGCGCTGTCCGTCGGCGAAAAGAAAAGCAGGTCGCCGGTGAATCCGGTGTCCTGGAGAAGACCGAGCCGATACAGCGCGCTGAAGCACCCGTACGTCAGATCAAAGCACTGCACCTTGCCCTGCAGCTGCGTCTCGGGCAACCGCGCCAGATCGTCATGGAGAGCGATCGACATCGGTATGGCGCTGACCTGAACGGCGCGTCGCATCGTGAGTAGGTAGTGCGGGATGCTGACCACGAGAGTCAGCCCGATGCCCCCAAGAGCAAGCGCCCGAGGGAGACCGCGACGGCGAAGTCCGGTGACCAGCTCCAGACCGAACCAGAGCAGGAGAAACGTGACAAACGGGTATCGGTGATAGATAAATCCCTTGCGCTGGGCGAAGTAGGAGAAGGCGCCGAACGCGACGCCGACCAAGAGAAGATACCGCTCGAGGGTGTGCTCGCCGCGGCGCAGCCAAGCGATGCCGAGGACAAAGGGAAGCAGCAAAAGCATGTTGTGCGGAACGATGACGCGGACCAGTGTCAAGAGCGGGACATGCCGCAGCGCGACATACGACGGCAAGAGCGACCGCGTGACAAAGAGGAAGTCGGCCATCGCATGGTAGTGGAGGAGGAACCCAAGCACGACCGCCGAAGTCAGCGCGAGGCCCGCGATTCCCCAAAGCAGAAATGCGGCCAGGGGTAGCTGCCGCCGGCGCTGGAGGACCGCGACGAGCAAGAGCAGAAGGATCGCGAGCGGTGCCGAAGTAGGTTTAATCGAGCTCGCCATCCCGAGAGCCAGGCCGAAAGGAAGCATCAGAATCGGCCTTTGCCCACGCAGGGCCGAGAGCAGACAGGCGAGACCGATCATCAGCAGCACGGTCATCACCTGTTCGCGTTCCGCCGCGAAGTTCGGGCCCTCACTGGCGTGAAGCAGCGTGAACATAAGCCCCGCGTAGAGGCCCGCGAGCCAGTCGTACGGCCGCGTGATGACGATCGAGGCAAGCGTAAGCGCGAGCAGAAGCGCGAAGTCGAAGATCCGCCAGCCAAGGTCGCCAGCGCCGAAGATGCGCATGGCCCAGCGCTCGGTCAGGTAGGCGCCGGGCATGTTGCTATCGGTGATCTCGCTGTACGGCTTCAGGCCGTGGTCGATCAGGAAGTTGACGTAGTGCATCACGGCCGAATCCCAGATAATCGGCCAGTGGATGGAGGAGTAGACGTAAATTGCGGTCGCGGCAACGAGACCAAAGACCAGAACGGCGCGGACGGGCCCGACGATGCGGTCTGGCAGAAGTCGATCGAGAGCTGCTGCTACCGGCGTTGTGGCGGTTGCCATACGTTGTTTGTATCAGGCCCGCGATGTTCGGCCGAGATGTGACTCAGCGCCGTGACTCAGGGTCGGGTTCCTACTCCAGGAATCCATCGCTCAGGCCGACGCGAGCCACTGATCGTACATGCTCTCAAACGCATCTTCAAGCGCGCGGGTCAGACCGGCGGCATCGCACAACTTCGATCCGGCCATCTCTGTGCGCAGGTTTGCACGTCTCGTCTTTCGCAGCTCCACGTCGGCGGCCAGAGCCGTGACAATCTGGACGTACTCGGCTTCGGTCCGCGCGATCCACTCGGTGCGACCGAGCGTGTTAAGCACGGAGCTGCCCATACGGCTGCCCACCGTCGTGCCGCGCAGCGCAACCAGCGGAACGCCCATCCAGAGAGCGTCAAAGGCGGTCGTTCCGCTGTTGAACGGAATCGTGTCAAGCGCAATGTCGAGCCGGTCGTAGAGCAGCATGTGGCGTGCGTGGCCAGGGATAAACGGAATGAACTCAATCCGTTCCGGGCCCACGCCGAGCCGGGCCAGCGTCGTCTCGATCCGCCCGTGCGCCTCGCTGTCGTCCGCCGTGCGGTCTTCAAGAACCAGCCTTGCGTCTGGGATCGCGTGGAGCACCTTTGCCCACAGGCTCAGCGTCTCTTCGCGCATCTTCGCGTACTTGTTGTACGAGCCGAGAGCGACCGTGCCGTCCCGAGCGGGCTGCCAGCGGCTCTCCGGCAGAGACGTCTCGCCCCGATAACAGACGTTGATGCGCGGCAGACGCCAGAGCTTTTCGGTGAAGTGGGGGTCGCAGTCCGGCTCGCAGTCCGGGTCAAAGATATGCCAGTCCATCTCCGAGAGCCCCGTGGTGCTCCAGTAGCCGATGTAGGTGCACTGCACCGGAGCGGCGCGGTGGGCGAAGATGCCGAGGCGGCACCCCGCCGTGTGGCCCGTCGTGTCGACCAGCACATCGATCTGCTCGGAACGGATGCGGTCGGCGGCCCTGGCGTCCGGGACACCGATCAGCGGTTGGAAGCTATCGGCGATCGACCGGATCTGGGCGGCGCGCTCGCCGGTGCGCCCAAGCGTCGGAAAAAGTGTGAGGTGAAACCGGCTCCGGTCGATCTGCTCGAGAACTGGTTGGAGAAACTCGGCGACCGCATGGCTGCCGAGTTCCGCCGAAACGATGCCGAGCCGAAGTTTGCGGCCGGCGCGCGGACTCGCGGAAAAGGTTCCGCTCCGAGGGTGCGCGCGCTCCCGTGCGAGGCGACGCTCGGCTTCCGTCAGACGCGTGTGCTCCCATCCGCGCGCGAGCTCCCGAAGCTCCTCAGGCGCGATATCGTGATGGAACGCGTGCAGGTAGAGCAGGTTGGAGTACGCGTCCGAAAAATTCGGCTGGGCTCTGAGCGCATTCCGATATCCCGCGATGGCCCCGGCCAGATCGCCCCTCTGCTGCAGCGCCTCGGCCAGATTGTTGTGCGCTTTTGCATGGTCCGGTGCGATCTGAATTGCCCGGCCGTAGCTCGCGATCGCCTCCGCGATCTCTCCGTGGTCCTTCAGTGCATTCCCAAGATTAACGTGCGCTTCGACGTACCCTGGGCGCAACTCGATCGCTCGCCGGCAGCTCTCGATCGCCTCGCAGAACAGCCCGCGCGCACGGAGCGTGTTTCCAAGATTGCTGTGCGCCTCCGGCGAATCGGGCTTGGACCGGATAGCTTCGGCGTAGCTCTCACACGCCTCCTCAAAACGGCCAGACGAGTTGAGCACGTTCCCAAGATTGTTGTGCGCCTCGGCGTATTCCGGGTCGATCGCGATCGCTTTGCGGAAGCAGACCGCGGCGCGTTCGAGGTTGCCGGTCTGCTCCAGGAGGTAGCCCAGATGGTTGATCGCGCGGCTGAAGTGCGGTCGCCGGCCGATGGCAGCGGAGAGACTTCCGATGGCTTCTCCGAGACGTCCGGCCTGAGAGAGGGCATTGCCAAGCTGGCAATGTGCATCTTCAAGCTCCGGGTCGAGCGTCGCCGCCCGACGGAAGCTTTCGGCCGCCTCATCGAACTCGGCCAGAGCCATCAGCACCAGGCCAAGGTTGGCATGCCAGACAGCCACTGTGCCGTTCTCCACCAGCGACCGTCGCAGCAGATCGCGAGCCTCGACGGGGCGGCCCGTCTGGTGAGCGACCAGCCCGAGCAGATGAAGGGCGTCGGCGTGGTCCGGATGGAGGCGCAAAATCGCTTCATACACCGCCGCGGCCTCGCCGAGCCGTCCCTCCTGATGCAGGCGGACACCTCCGGCAAGGCGCGTCGCGTCAGGATCAGGCCTGATCTCGCGGTCAGGGGCGGCCCGCATGCAGCAGCGCTTGCTCTTCTTGCGGCTCCCGCAAGGGCATGGACTGTTGCGCTCCGGCGTCCGCACCGCGCTGTTCAAATGCCCCACGGCTCGGTTCCTCCCTGCCCTGAAAACAAAGGGCAACTCCTATGATCCCCGGCCCTTCTCGCTTCGCCTATCCCGCAAACGTGTGAGGGTCTTACCATAAAGTCTGGAAATCTAGAAGTCTGGTTCACCGAGGTGTCGCCGAAGATGGTTGTCTTACAGGATGTGCCGCGCTCCGTGGCCGGGCGTCGCCGGGCAGTGCGCGGCTGGTTGTTGCCCGCCGCTTTGGCCGCGGGATGGAGCGCTCTCGGCGCCGCAGGGGCGTCCGGTCAGGCGCAGGCCGTCGAGGATGCGTTCAAGCAGGGTGCTCAGGCAATGCGCAATGGCCGGGCAGCGGAGGCGGAGCGGAGCTTTCGCCTCGCGGTGAAGCTGGCTCCAGCAATGGCCGACGCGCACCTCGATCTCGGCCTCGTTCTCGGTCGCGAGGGCAAGATCGACGAGGCGATCGCGGAGCTGCGGAGGGCGCTCCAACTCGACCCCCACGCCGCCTCCGCGCATATGTTTCTGGGCATCTTCCTCTATCAAACCAATCAGACGGACGAGGCGCGCCGTCAGCTGGCCGAGGAGCTCCGACTCCAGCCCGACAACACCGAGGCGCTCGAGTGGATGGGCATGCTGGAGCTCTCGGCCGGCCACGCCGATCGCGCAGTCGGTCCGCTCGATCGGGCAGCCGAGCTCGACCCAAAGAATCTCGACATTCTCGAATACCGCGCCAAGGCACACCGGATCGTCGCCGAAGAGAGCTACGCGCAGATGGCGCGCATCGACCCAAACTCGTGGCGCGTCCACAAAGTACGCGCCGAACTTCTCGCCGGGGAGGGACGGGCATCGGAGTCCATTGCCGAGTACGAAGCTGCCGTAAAGCTCCAGGCCGGGAATGCAGAGTTGTGGGAGGGCTTGGGCGATGAGTACCGGGTCAGGAACGAGCTCGAAAAGGCTCGTTCCGCGTACACCAGGGAGCTCGATCTGAGCCCGGCAAATCCTATCGCGATGTACAACCTGGGAAGCACGGAGATCGGCCTCGGAGATGCCGCAACGGGCGTTCCTCTCGTCAGGGCCATGCTGAACGTATACCGGACCTCGCCCGTGGCCGATTACTACCTCGGCCGGGGTCTCGCCACGCTGGGACAAGACGACCAGGCCAGGGCGGAGTTCGAGAAGAGTATCGCCGAAGCCCCCACAGGCGAGTCGGCCAAGCGGTCGTGGTACGAACTCACGCGGCTCTACCGCAAGCTGGGACGCACAGACGATGCCCAAAAGGCGCTCGCAAAGTACACCGCCATGCGCGGTGCAACGGAGAAGGAGGCAGATGCCGAACGAGAGGCGGGCAACTGGCAAAAGCTGGGCTCGGAAGGCGCGAGTTCCGCCGGTGCTTCGTCCCCATCCGGCACCGTCGGGCCATAGAGGCGTCGGCTCAGGGCGCGTCACGCGGTTCTCTCTCCCCGGCTCAATGTGAGAGGATGTGCGCGCAAGAGAATGCACAGATCAGAGGACGCCAAATGAGACCCGACGTCGAAACGACGGGCGCGCCATGAACTGAACCGGGCAGAGACACCATCTCTGTCAACCCAGATCGAGATCAGGATTTGCACCTTTAGGAGCTCCATGTCTTTCATCCATCTTCCTCGTTCCTTTCGATCCGGCAGTCTGCTCGTGGCCGTTGCGGCGGCCTTGATCTACACCGCCCGCCTCGCCCCGGCACAGGCGCCGCATCCCATCACCGCCGCCGAGCAGAGCAAGGTCGACGCTCTCATTCGCCAGATGACGCTCGATCAGAAGCTCGACTACATCGGCGGAACAGGATTCGCGATCCGGGCGGTTCCGGCGCTTGGCCTTCCCGCGATCGAGATGTCCGACGGACCCTACGGCACGCGATCGAACGCAGGATTTCCTTCGACAACCTACGCCGCCGGCATCGGTCTCGCCGCCACATGGGACCGCGATCTGGCGGAGCGCGTAGGTTCAGGCATCGGTCGCGACGCTCGCGCCCGCGGCGTTCACTTCATGCTCGGCCCGGGAGTCAACATCTACCGTTCCCCGCGCAACGGGCGCAACTTCGAGTACCTCGGCGAAGATCCCTTTCTGGCCTCGAGAATGGCGGCCGCGTACATCACCGGCATGCAGGCCGAGGGCGTCAGCGCCACCATCAAGCACTTCCTCGGCAATAACTCCGAGTTTCTCCGCCACGACTCCGACTCCGTCATCGACGAGCGCGCGCTCCGCGAGATCTACCTGCCCGCCTTTGAGTACGCCGTCAAACACGCGCACGTCGGCTCGATCATGGACTCCTACAACCTCATCAACGGAGCGCACGCCACCCAGAACGGCTACTTCAACATCGAAATCGTCCGCAAACAATGGGGCTTTCCCGGCATCATGATGTCGGACTGGGACGCGACCTACGACGGTGTAGCCGCCGCAGATGGCGGCCTCGATCTCGAGATGCCGACCGGCAAATTCATGAATCGCGCAAACCTCACCGAGGCCGTCCGGTCGGGCAAAGTCCCAGAAGCCGTCATCGACGAGAAGATCCGGCACATCCTTTCCACTGCCGAGAGCTTCGGCTGGCTCGATCGCACGCAAGCCGACCCGTCGATCTCATTTGCCGACGCTCGCAACCGAGCCATCGCCCTCGATTCGGCCCGCGAGTCCGCCGTTCTGCTCAAGAACACCGGATCAGTCCTGCCCTTCGACCGGTCGCGCCTCAAGACCCTGCTCGTCGTCGGCCCCGACGCGTACCCCGGAGCTCCCGTCGGCGGTGGCAGCGCCGGCGTCGTTCCCTTCCATCTCGTCAGCACGCTTGAAGGCCTCGAAATCGGCTTCGGCCCCGCCGTAAACGTCTTCTACGATCGCGGTCTGCCAAGCGTCGAAGACATAGCCCGCACAACTGCATTCACGACCGCCTCGGACGGCGGCAAACCCGGCCTCACACGCGAGATCTTCGCCAACGCGAACCTCGATGGCGCGCCGCTCGTCACCGGCGTCGTGGAACACGTAAACAGCTCCGGCATGGACATCGAAGCCATCCGGCAGGACCCGGCCGCCATGTCCGCACTTCTGTCCGGCGGTCGCAAGCCTGTCTCTCGCCGCTTCACCGGCTTCTACACCGCGCCCTCGGCAGCACGGTACATCGTCGCGCTCGAAGGCTCGGGCGAACATGCCGGCAATCGCGTCACGCTCGACGGCAACGTCGTGGTCGACAACTGGAAGCTCGTCCGGGCATTTCAGTCGCACGTCACACTCGACCTCAGCGCCGGTCCGCACAAAATCGTCGTCGAGGACTGGCGAGGCAACGGCATGGGAGGCCGCCTGCGTCTCGCCATCGCCGACGCCGCAAAAATCGTGAACGAACGCGCCCGCACCCTCGCAGGCAAGGCCGATGCTGTGGTCGTCTCGGTCGGCTACGCGCAAGAGGGCGAGGGAGAAGGTGGCGACCGGACCTTCGCCCTGCCGTTCGGCCAGGACGATCTCATCCTCGCCATGGCCGCTCTCAACCCGGAGACCGTCGTCGACATCACCTCCGGCGGCAACGTCGATTCAACCGCCTGGATCGACCGCGTCCCCGCTCTGATCGAAAGCTGGTACGCCGGCGAGCAAGGCGGCACGGCCCTCGCCGAGATCCTCACCGGCCAGGTCAACCCCTCCGGCCACCTCCCCGTCACCTTTGAACGCCGCGCCGAAGACAACCCCACCTTCGCCAACTACTACCCAGAAGGAGACACCCGCCGCGTCCTCTACAAAGAGGGCATCTTCGTCGGCTACCGTGGCTACGAGCACAACGGCACCGCGCCCCTCTTCCCCTTCGGCTACGGTCTCTCCTACACCACCTTCAGCTTCTCCAACCTCACCGTAAGCCCAGCCTCCGCCGGCGCCAATCCGCAGGTGCAGGTCACGTTCGATGTCGCCAACACCGGGCAGCGCGCAGGCGCGGAGGTCGCACAGGTCTACGTCTCCGAGAACCACCCAAAGGTGCCTCGGCCACCGCACGAACTGAAAGGGTTTCAGCGCGTCATGCTCGGGGGTGGCGAAACCAAACACATCTCCGTGACCCTCGACGCGCGCTCCTTTGCCTTCTACGACGTAGCGGCCAAAAGCTGGGCGATCAACCCCGGCAGATTCACCGTGGAGGTCGGCGACTCGCTCGCGTCCCTGCCGCTCAAAGGTTCCGTCGATCTGACACGAGCGGCGGCCAACAGCACCTTCTAAGACCGTCCTCTTCGTCCATTCATCTCGGGCAACATCCCCGTCGCGTACACTCAAGAAACCCCCAGAGTCTACGAGCCCAGAGCATGCCCGCTTCGTCCGCTTCATTCGCTCAGTACAGCAGCCAATTGGCGCCGTTTGTCGAGCATGGAACAACGCTTCAGGATCGCGCGGGTCTGCCGGGCGCGGAGTTCGTCGTCAACGACGAGACCCTCCAGGCAAACGCCTACTACTTCGGCCAGACCGAGTGGATGAAGGGCTGGCTCGCCGGCGTCCACCGCTACCCCGAGTTCCGCGAGCGATGGCACGCCGTGGCCGGACGCTGGGACGGCAAGGTCGTCGTCGACATCGGCTGCGGCCCTGGCAATCTGCTGATCAGTCTCGGCGATCAGCCCGAAACCGTCATCGGCGTCGACGTCGCGCCCGGAAGCCTCCATATGGCGAGCGAGCTTGGATACCTTCCCTTGCTGGCCGACGCCCACGCCCTGCCGTTGCGCTCCGGCATCGCGGACATCGTCGCTCTCAACGCAACCCTGCACCACTGCACCGATATGACGCGTGTGCTCCTCGAGGCTGCGCGCCTGGTCAAGCCTGGCGGCGTCCTCGTCATCGATCACGACCCGCAGCTCTCGGCATGGAACTACAAGGGCCTCGGCATGGCGATGTGGAAGATTCGCAAGCCGATCTATCGCTGGATGAAGCGTGGCGGCCACCGCGCCGAAGGCGACGAACAACTCTGGGCCGAGCGGACGGAACTCCATCACCGGCCCGGCGACGGAATCACCGAAGACATGCTGCGGCAGCCGCTCAGAGACGCCGGCTTCGACGTCACAATCTACCCTCACAACCATAGCGTCGGCGCAGCTGTCCTCCAGGGCGACATGGGCAGGGCCGCAGGGAAACTGCGTTGGGGACAGAAGCTGTCAGGCATCGACCCTGACTCGCGCGCCGGAGCGCTTAGCTTGATGTGTGCCGCCGTACGGTCAGCTTAGAAGCAAGTCGTACCTTCCCCAAGCCACTTCCGTCGGCGCCCTCACGTAAACCATCCATACTATGCCATCCCAAGGTCAGCTTCTAGCTGTTATCTTCCTGCACGAACAGAATAAAGCTCGATGGATGTAAGTCGGCCACAACTTACACCTCACCTACCGAGCTTTGGAGTAGTTATGAGCGAACTATCAAGACGTCAACTTCTTCTCGGCGCCGGAGCCCTCACCCTCGCCAGCTTCCAGGCGCGGGCCTTTGCCTCCCTCAGGTCCTCGCCCTTCAAGATAGCCGTCATCTCGGATGAGATCTCCCCGGACTTCGACCACGCCTGCTCTGTCATCGCGAACGACTTCGGCCTGGGCTACGTCGAGCTGCGTGAGGTTTGGGGAAAGAACTTACAGACCATCTCAGACGCCGAAATCGCGGAGGCGCTACGCATTCTCGCGCGCTACAACCTCCAGGTCACCGACATCGCAAGTCCGCTCTTCAAGGTCGACTGGCCGGGCGCGCCGCACTCGCGGTACGGCTCAAAGCAGGACCTGCACGGCGCCGATCAGGTGAGTTACAACAAGCAGGACGAGGTTCTCGCGCGATCCATCTCCCTCGCAAAGCAGTTCAAGACCAACAAGGTCCGGTGCTTCGACTTCTGGCGGCTGGACAATGTCGCGCCTTATCGTGCGGCCATCAATGAGAAGCTGCGGTCAGCCGCCGAGACCGCGGGCAAAGAGGGTGTTCTGCTGGTGCTCGAAAATGAATTCGCCTGCAACACCGCAACCGGACAGGAGGCGGCGCAGACCTTGGCGGCCATCCAGACCCCACATCTTGCCCTCAACTGGGATCCAGGCAACGCTGTGATGCGGGGCGAACTGGACGCATTTCCGGCCGGCTGGAACGCCTTACCCAAGAACCGCATCCGCCACTGTCATTGCAAAAATGCGGTGGAGGATAGCTCAGGCAAGATCGTCTGGTCGCCGGTCGATCAGGGTTACATCAACTGGGCCGCGCAGTTTCAGGCGTTGAACGCCGCCGGATATCGCGACGCGGTAAGCCTCGAAACGCACTGGCGCGGCGCCGGCTCGCCCGAAGCTTCAACCCTTGTCAGCTGGACCGGAATGAAAAAGTGCCTCAGAGAGGCAAAAGTAGCTTAGAAGGAGGTGGGTCCCTTGTTGAATCGTCGTGACTTTGTAGGTGGTGTGGCGGCCAGTGCGGGCCTCTTTGCGACTTCGCGGGCCAGGGCTCTCGGAGCGAACGACCGTGTGCGTTTCGGTCTCATCGGCGCCGGTGACCGCGGCCAGCAGGACCTGAAAGACGCCCTCGCGCGCCCTAACGTCGAGTGCGTCGCCGTGGCCGATGTCTACTCGCGCCGTCGCGATCAAGCAAAGTCGATCGCGCCCAACGCAGAGATGTACGACGACCCGGCGCGCCTGCTCGAACACAAGGACCTCGATGCAGTCATCATCGCGACGCCGCTCTCCCTCCATGCGAAGTACATGCTGATGGCACTCGAAGCCAGGAAGGACGTGTACTGCGAGAAGACCATGACATGGAACATCGCCGAAGCGATCGCTTGTCGCAAGGCAGCAGAGGCTTCCTCGCAAGTCGTCCAGATTGGCCTGCAACACGAGAGCGAGGGCGACCACATGGACGCACAACAGTGGGTGCGCGACGGTTTGCCGGGAAAGATCACGCAGGTAGAGGCGTGGATGAGCCGCAACTCCGCGCATGGACACCCGCAATGGCGACGTCCGCTTCCGCCTGACTGCAATCCCGAACACGTCAACTACTCACTCTTCCTGGACGGTCGCCCCAAGGAGGCGTTCAGCGCCGAGCGCTTCATCAACTGGCGACTCTACTGGGAGTTCTCCGGCGGCAATGTAACCGAAAACATGGTGCACCAGATCGCCTGGATCACCACCGTGCTCGGTCTCAAGGAGCCGCTGGCGGCCTACATGACGGGCGGCGTCTTCTCCGAAAAAGATGGCCGGCAAGTTCCCGACACAATCGCCGTCTCGCTCGACTACCCCGATCTGACCGTGCTCTGGCAATCTACTTTTTCAAACGGGCACTACGGTCTGGGCGAGCACTTTCTCGGGTCCGACGGAACCATCGAACATACCACCGGATCGACCGACATGGTTACCGGTAAGTACAAGGCCGGAACTTACTTTTATCCGGAACAAATCAATAACCCCAACGGAAAGGTGCTCACGAGCGAGAACCAGGGCGTCAACCACATGCAGAACTGGTTTGATTGCATCCGCGCGCGCAACCGAAAGACCAACGCACCTGTCGAGACCGGATATCTCTCCGCGGTCGCCGGCCACATGGCAAACCTCTCCTATCGCAATCAGCGCCGCCTCACCTTCGATGAAGCAGTCAAGATGCAGCAGCCCTACTAACTCCTTTTAGAACCATTCGGGACACAATTCGCGCGAAAGTAGTAGTTCAATCTACTAACTGGTAGGAGTGACTCCCTAAGACCGTTTTACGGTATAGTTCGACTTACTGACTCGACCTAGACTTACAGCCACAAACTACTTCCGCTGCCCATAGCTCGCCTTCGCTCCGTGCTTTCGGAAGTAGTGCCGATCCAGAAGTGCCTGCGAGACTTCACCGGCTTCAGCCTGCAGTGTCAAAGTCCGATAGGCCATCCGCGCCACCGCCTCGAGGACAACGGCATTGTGCGCAGCCTCGCCTGGTGTGCGGCCCCAGGCAAACGGAGCGTGGCCCGCCACCAGACACGCAGGCACGGCGATCGGGTCAAGCGGCCGGCCGTGCATCTCGCGCGCAGAGTTGCCACCGATCGCAACCGTGCTCATCGCTTCAAGCGAGCCCGGATCGTGCGCGGGTTGCGCCATCACCGGATGCGAGACGTAGCCCTGAAATCGTCGGACGATCGCCATCCCCGTCTCGTGCACATAATGCCCGCCTATGGCGTCGGCCGACAGCGGATCCGTGCACGGGATCGGACCGTAAAAGTAATCCGCATGCGTCGTTCCGAGCGCGGGAATCGGCAGCCCCGCCTGCGCAAAAGAAGTCGCGTACTCAGAGTGCGTATGAACGATGCCGCCGATCGCCGGGAACTCGCGGTAGAGCAGCGTGTGGGTGTCAAGGTCGGAGGACGGACGGAGGTCTCCTTCGACGACGTTGCCGGCAAGGTCCGTCACGACCATGTGCTCCGGGCGCAGGTCGTCGTAGTCGACGCCCGACGGCTTGATCACGACCAGGCCCTGCGATCGGTCGACGCCGGAAGCATTGCCAAAGGTGTAGAGGACAAGTCCGCGCTTGACCAGTTCGAGGTTGGCCTCAAGCACCTGTTCGCGAAGTTCGGCAAGCAGCATGGGTGTTCCTTCCGATCGCGGCACGACGCCGGCGAGGTCTACGCTCCTCCCAGCATAGACCTCCATCCGAGCCGCGCGCGCCACCGCAACGCCTCCTCTTGGTAGAGTGAAGCCATGAGCGAAGGGCTTGGGGGCAACGGACCGGATCACGCACTTCCACGTGGATTCCAGTGGGGCGCCGTGCGGTCAGGGATCAAGGCAAGCGGAGGCATCGATCTAGCCGCTGCCGTCGCTCCAAGGGGCGCAAACGCGGCAGCATGCTTCACCCAGAACCTGGTCGTCGCGGCCCCGATCACGGTCGGCCGATCGCATCTGCTGGCCACCGGAGGCCGCGTCCACGCGGTCCTGATCAACGCCGGCAACGCAAACTGCGCCACCGGTCCGGCGGGTCTCGACGCCTGCAAAGAGACCTGCGTGGCGGCCGCCGAGACCTTTGGCTGCATCTTCGACGAGGTCTTCCCCTCGTCGACCGGCATCATCGGCGTTCCGTTTCCCACCGGAAAGGTCCTCGCCGCGCTGCCGAGACTTCGCTCCGCCATGGGCGAAGATCCGGAGCACGCCGAGCACTTCGCCCAGGCCATCCTCACCACCGACACGCAGATGAAGCTGGCCCGCGCCATCGTCGAGGTCGACGGCGCCGAGGTGCGCATCTTCGGTGTGGCCAAAGGCGCCGGCATGATCCATCCCCGGCTCGGCGCACCTGTGGGCCTGTCCAACGCCGCGGCGGGCGCGCACGCGACCATGCTGGTCTACCTCTTCACCGACCTCCGAGCCAAACCGGAGGAGCTGCGCGAGATCCTGGGCCCGGTCGTCGACCGCAGCTTCAACCTCATCTCGATCGACGGCGATACCTCGACCAACGACACCGTCCTCCTGCTGGCCAGCGGAGCGAGCGGCGTCGCGGTCGACGGTCTCGTGCGCGAAGCCTTCACCAACGCCCTCAAACTCGTCTGCGGATCGCTCGCCCGACGCATCGTCGACGACGGCGAAGGTGTAACCCACGTCGTCACCCTGGTCATCTCCGGGGCCGAGACCGAGGCCGAGGCGAGGCAGGTGGCCCAGACCATCGCCACGTCGCCACTATGCAAAACAGCGTGGTCCAGCGGTGATCCGAACTGGGGACGTCTGCTCGCCGCCGCCGGCCGCAGCGGCGTGCCCATCCAGCCCGAGCGCATGACCATCACCATCGCCGGCCAACCCGTCTTCCGCGCAGGCGTGCGCGCCCCGGAGTTCGACGAAGCCCGCACCCACCAAGCCATGCAGGCCCGCGAGTACACGATCAGCATCGACCTCGGCGTCGGCCATGCGGAGTGCCGCTTCGTCACCTGCGACCTGACCGCGGAGTACGTCCGCATCAACGCCGACTACTCCACATAGCACCCCGGCCTCTCGGCTCTCGATCTCAAGAGAGGATGACGATTTCCGCCAAGCCTTATATCTTTATAAGCGGACGCCAGTCGATCATAAGCGGACGCGAATCGATCCAAACCCGACGAGCATAGGCACACGTTACCGCAGGGCAAACAATCGCCCGCAACCCCCTCAACTTCTGCCACGATCTGCCGATACAGAGAGAGTAGACCAAAGGTTATGACCACCAAGCTGGATGAAGCCGCCGTAAAACAAGACTCCGCCGCCGAAGTCGCGGAGTGGATCGAAGCCTTTGACGACGTCGTGGCCGCCGACTGGGAGCAGGGCGCCGCGGTCGTCGAGGCTCTCCGCCAGCGCGCGCGCGAGGCAGGCGTGCCGGTCGGAGGCGAGGTCACGACGCCCTACCTGAACACCATTCCCAAGCACGACGAGGTCGAATACCCCGGCGATCGCGAGCTCGAAAAACGCGTCGAAGCCCTCATCCGCTGGAACGCCATGGCCATGGTGCACGGCCAAAACAAAAAAGACGCCGGCATCGGCGGTCACATCGCCACCTACTCGTCCCTCGCCACCCTGCTCGAGGTCGGCTTCAACCATTTCTTCCGCGCCAAGTACCCAGGCTCCGATGGCCAGCCCGATCAGCCCGGAGACTTCATCTACTTCCAAGGCCACGCCTCGCCGGGAGTCTACGCACGCGCCTACCTCGAAGGTCGCTTCGACGAGCAGCGCCTCGGCAACTTCCGCCACGAACTTCGCGGCGAGCCGGCGCTGTCGAGCTACCCGCACCCCTGGCTGATGCCGGACTTCTGGCGCTTCCCAACCGTCTCGATGGGCATCGGTCCCCTCAACGCCATCTACCAGGCGCGCTTCATGCGGTACCTCGAAAATCGCGGCCTCATCCCGGTCACCGACCGCAAAGTGTGGGCGTTTGTCGGCGATGGCGAGACCGACGAGGTCGACACGCTCGGCGCCATCTCGCTCGGCAGCCGCGAAAATCTCGACAACCTCATCTTTGTCGTCAACTGCAACCTCCAGCGGCTCGACGGCCCCGTCCGCGGCAACAAACGCATCATCGACGAGCTCGAAGGCATGTTCCGCGGCGCCGGTTGGAACGTCATCAAGGTCATCTGGGGCTCGGACTGGGACGAACTCTTCGCGCGCGATCACCAAGGCCTCCTCCTCAAGCGCATGGAGGAGTGCGTCGACGGCGACTTCCAGGCCTTCAAGGCCAAAGGCGGCGCCTACCTGCGCAAGGAGTTCTTCGGCAAATACCCAGATCTGCTCGACCTCGTCAAGGACTACACCGACGAACAGCTCGGCCGACTCCATCGCGGCGGCCACGATCCCAAAAAAATCTTCAACGCCTACCAGCGCGCGCTCGACCACAAAGGCGGCCCGACCGTCATCCTCGCAAAGACCGTCAAAGGCTACGGCCTGGGCTCGACCGAGGCGCGCAACGCCAGCCACCAGGAAAAAAAGCTCACCGACGACGCCGTAACCGCGTTCGTCGAGCGCTTCGATATCGATCTGCCCGAACGCGCGGCCAAGGACGGTGCCTTCTACCGTCCATCCGACGACGCCCCGGAGATCCAGTACCTCCACGCGCGACGGCGCGATCTGGGCGGCTACATCCCCGAACGCAGCGTCCCATCTATCCGCTTCAAGGCGCCCGAACTCAGCACATTGGCCGAGTGGACCGGCGGCTCGAAAGGCCGCGCCGTCTCCACCACCATGGGCTTCGTCAGCCTCCTCCGCAGCCTGATGAAAGACCCGGAGATCGGCAAACTCATCGTCCCCATCGTCCCGGACGAAGGCCGCACCTTTGGCCTCGAATCCGCCATCCGGCAGGTCGGCATCTACGCCCCCGAGGGCCAGAAGTACAACCCTCACGACGCCGACATGCTCCTCTACTACCGCGAAGATCGCGACGGTCAGATCCTCGAAGAAGGCATCACCGAGGCCGGCTCCATGGCCTCCTTCACCGCCGCCGGAACAGCCTACGCCAACTATCGCGTGCCGACCGTCCCCTTCTACATGTACTACTCCATGTTCGGCTTCCAGCGCGTCGGCGACATGGTTTGGGCATTCGCAGACTCACGCGGCAAGGGCTTCCTGATGGGCGGAACCGCCGGCCGCACCACCATGCTCGGCGAAGGCCTGCAACACCAGGACGGCCACTCGATCGTGCTCGCCGGCACCGTGCCGACCTGCCTCACCTACGACCCAGCCTACGTCTACGAGCTCGCCGTCGTCGTGCAGGATGGCCTCCGCCGCATGTACGAGCGCGGCGAAGACGTCTTCTACTACATCACCATGTACAACGAGGACTACGCCATGCCCGCCATGCCGGAGGGCGCCGCCGAAGGCATCCTGCGCGGCATCTACCAGCTCAAGCCCGCCGCAAACGGCGAGGCAGCGGTCGAGCTCTTCGGCAGCGGTCCCATCCTCAACGAAGTCCTCCGCGCCCAGACCATCCTCGCCGAACGCTACAACCTCCAGGCAAACGTCTGGAGCGTCACCAGCTACAACGAGCTGCGACGCGACGCCCTCACCGTCGAGCGTTGGAACCGCCTCCATCCCGCCGAACCCCTGCGCACGCCGTACGTGCTCGAAACCCTGGCGTCCACCGGCTCCGCATCGGCCAGGCCCATCATCGCCGCCTCCGACTACATGAAGTCCGTCCCCGATCAGCTCGCCCCCTGGCTCGGCTCCCGTCTGGTCTCACTCGGCACCGACGGCTTCGGTCGATCGGACAACCGCGAGCACCTCCGCCGACACTTCGAGGTAAGCGCCGAGGCGATCGCCGGCGCCGCACTCTCAAAACTCGCCCGCGACGGCGCCCTGGACCCGGCCAAAGCGCAACAGGCCCTAGCCGATCTCGGCCTGGACATCGAGGCGCCCGACCCGGCACACGCCTGATCGCAAACCGCCCCCACACACAGGTTGGCCGGGACACACACGAAAGGCTTCGCCAGTACCATCAGCAAAGGTGAAACATTTGGCGGTTAAGGTCGAAGAAAAAGGAGATCTAGCAACCGGAGATCCCGGGGAGAACCCCCTCGTCCCTCACAGCAAGCTGCGATCCATCTATCTCGGCATGCGCGACGGCCGCCTGCTCGAAGACCATCTAGGGCGCGGCAAGCGGCGGCGCACCCAAACGCCCCGATCCGATCTAGCCTGCCACGCAAGCACACTCCTCGCTCTCGAAGCAGGCGACCTGATCTGCGCGCCCCCACCCACCCCAACCATGCAGCTCCTGCTCGGCGCAGACCCCGCCGCAATCGCCTCCAGCTCACCACCGCAAACCAACCCGACTCCCCAATGGCTTCCAGCCGAGGTCGGGACAGACCGCCTGCGCCTCGCCGCCGGAGCCGCCATGGCCCTGAAAGCGCAAACAAACAGCCGCGCTCTGCTCGTCTACATCCGGCCCGGCGAAGCCCCCGTCTCCGTCTGGCGCGCCGTCCTGGACCTCGCGTCCAAAGCATCCCTGCCCATCCTCTTCGTCGCTCTTCCGGGAAACCCTGACAGCAAACCGCCCGGCCTCAGCCTCCTTTCCGAGAAGCTCGGCGTCCCAGGCATCGCCGTCGACGCCTTCGACTGCATCGCCATCTTCCGCGTCGCCAGCGAAGCCCTCCTCCGTACACGCACCGGCGGCGGCCCAGTCCTGCTCGAGAGCATCACCGCCTTTCCCGGCGCGCCCCGCCGACGGCTCTCAGACCCCGTCAGCCTCCTCGAACAATCCCTGCTCCAACGCCACATCGTCACCGGAGCCTGGCTTCGCGATACCGAAGTGAACTTCCTGAAACGTCTCCGGCCACCAGCTCGGGAGCGGCCGAGGCTGCCCCGAAAACAGGCGAAATCCCTTAAATAATGAGCAAAGATCTACTCCGACTCGCCGTGCACAGCCGAAGAGGTTCCCGCCCCCGCTCATCCCGCGCGGTTTACACTAGCAAAGAGGCGGGCGTTCCCGCCCTGAGGTGCAGGTGCGGAAGCGATATCTTGGTTTGTCCGCGGGTCTGGCAATGCTTGCCGCCGCCCGGTCTCTCTCCGCGCAGGACCCCGGCAGCACACCTCCACCGACGGTTCAAACCTCACCTCCCACCGCTGCCCCCGAGGCCGTTCCGCCACCCGCGCCCGACCCCATCCAGGCCGTTCCCTCCCGACCAGCGTACGCTCCAAAATCTCACAATCCCCAAAACACCCCGGCTCCTCTTCCCTCCACCCCGGCACCCCAGACAGCACCCCCGCCCGTCATCGCTCCCGCCGTCCCCACGCCGCAGCAGCCCTACGCCGCCTACGCCCCCTACGGTCCGCTCGACGAGGACATGCCCAAGGACGTCTACGGCTCCACCTACATCCCGGTCGATAGCTGGGTCTACCCCGCCATGACGCGCCTCTACTCCCTCGGCTACGTCGACACCATGTTTCTCGGCATGCGGCCGTGGACCCGCCGAAGCGTCCTCCATATGCTCGAAAACTCCGAAGACAGCATCCTGCGCGACGGTTCAACCGACGCCGAAGAGATCCTGTCCGCCGTCCGCGACGAGCTCCGCGACGAAGTGCCGGGCGGAAATTCTCCCCGACCCAAAGTCTTCGGTCTCTACTCCGCCTACACCCGGTTCATGGGCGTCGGCGGTCCGACCCTACGCGACAGCTACCACCTCGGAACCACCATCTCCAACGACTACGGTCGACCCTACAGCAGCGGCTTCAACAACATCACCGGCTTCGCAACCGTCAATGAGGTAGGCCGCTTCTCGCTCTACCTCCGCGCCGAATACCAGCACGCCCCCTCACGCACCGACTACACCAACTACATCGGCCAAAACATCAACGCCTTCGACGCCCTCCCCTACATCGGTCGCACCTCGGTCCTTCCCGTCGGAACCGCGCCCGCCCAGAACCCCTTCCGCATCGTCGAAGCCGCGCTCTCCTTCCACCTGCTCGGCCACGAAATCTCCGGCGGCAAAACCGATGCATGGCTCGGTCCGGCGCAGGGTGGAGCCATGGCCTGGACCAACAACGCCGAAAACATCTACTCCTTTCGCATCAATCGCGTCGACCCGTTAAACATCCCTTACGTCTCCAAAGTCCTCGGACCCCTGCGCTACGACTTCTTCTACGGCGACCTCAAAGGCCACCTCTTCCCGCGCGACCCCTACGTCCACTCGGAGATGTTCTCGTTCCGGCCCACACGCGACTTCGAGTTCGGCTTCCAGCGCACCGTCATCTTCGGCGGCGAAGGCCACGAACCCGTCACCCTACACACCTTTCTGCGCAGCTTCTTCTCCATCAGCGACACCACAGCGGCCGAAAAGAGCTCCGCGCTCGACCCCGGCGCCCGCTACAGCGTCTTCAACTTCTCGTACCGTCTGCCGTTTGTCCGCAGATACTTGACCCTCTACGCAGACTCCATCTCGCACGACGACGTCACGCCCATCAGCGCGCCACGCCGCGCCGCCTACCGCACCGGCCTCTACCTCTCGCACATCCCGGGCGCACCCAAGCTGGACCTCCGTGTCGAAGCCGCCAACACCGATCCCGGCGTGAGCCGCAGCGTCTACGGCTCGTTCAACTACTACGAGATCATCCAGAAACAGGGTTACACCAACAGCGGCTACATCATGGGCGATTGGATCGGCCGCGAAGCCAAAGGCGGCCAAGCATGGCTCACCTACCACCTCAGCGGCAACGAGTGGGTCCAACTCGAATACCTCAACAAACAAAATGCCAAGGACTTCGTCGGCGGAACCACACAGAACCAGTTCAAGCTCAGCGTCGTCAAGCGACTCCGTCCAGATGTGGAGTTCAACGGATGGCTCCAGTACGAACGCTGGAAGGCGCCCATCTACAAGGTCGGCCTAAACACCGACACCGTCGGCGCCGTCCAGCTCACGTTCTACCCAAAGCTCCACACCTCACCCGAACTCCCCTGAGGCGTACCCACATGTAGCTCAAGTCTGACCCAGGCATAGGCGAGTGCGGTACAGGATCGGAAGGCCTCGGCCGTTCCACAGCATCGTGTGCTGAAGCATCTGCTCTCTTGTTGTCATTCCCGAAGGGAATCTGCTTCTGCCGTTGCCCTTGCCGTTGCTTGTTTTACCGCCGTCATCCTGAGCGAAGCGAAGGACCCCTGTAGTTGCTGTTGCCCTTGCTGTGCCGTTGCCCTTGCTGTTGCCGTTGCCCTTGCTGTTGCCGTTGCCCTTGCCCTTGCCCCCGCCCTTCTAGTTGTCATTCCCGAAGGGAATCTGCTGTTGGCTCTTTTGGTTGTCATTCCCGGAGGGAATCTGCTGTTGCTCTTGGGTCGTCTGTTCTTCACACCATCACCGAATCCGCTCCAGGGAACCTCTGACCAAGTCCCGCATTGTTTACGGCATGGCTTCAGCCGTGCCGTAACCGCAATCCATAGAACGCGGCTTTAGCCGCTGAGGTACGCTTTCAGCCAGCTCTTTTGGTTGTCATTCCCGAAGGGAATCTGCGGTTGGCTCTTTTGGTTGTCATTCCCGAAGGGAATCTGCGGTTGTTCTTGCCCTTGTCTGTTCTTCACACCATCCCCAAATCCGCTCCAGGGAACCTCTGACCAAGTCCCGCATTGTTAAGGGCACGGCTTCAGCCGTGCCGTAACCGCAATTCATAGAACGCGGCTTTAGCCGCTGAGGTACGCTTTCAGCCAGCGCAGGCTGGAAATCAGAGATCCCTTCGAGCAACTAAGACATTGACATAGAGGTTATCAGCTCTCATGGTTGTCATTCCCGAAGGGAATCTGCTGTCGGCTCTCATGGTTGTCATTCCCGAAGGGAATCTGCGGTTGTTCTTGCCGTTGTTTGTTCTTCACACCATCCCCGAACCGCTCCAGGGAACCTCTGACCAAGTCCCGCATTGTTTACGGCATGGCTTCAGCCGTGCCGTAACCGCAATCCATAGAACGCGGCTTTAGCCGCTGACGTACGCTTTCAGCCGGCGTACGCTCCAGAGCGGTTTTCCTGCAGGTGTATAGCGAAGACACAGGTCACATGGCCGTTTTCCCCAATGAAAACGGCACTCTCACACTCTATCCGACTCACAGCAACAGGAAAACCGTACTAATGAAGCAAGGCACGGATGTTGCCTTCCAAATTATCCTTGTCCACCACGCCTGTGTGGGACAAGGCAACCTTCCCCTCTTTGTCGATCAGTAACGTCATCGGCATTGAGTTGAGGCCGAAACGCTGAGCCATCTTGACCTGCCCCCGGAAAACTCAACCAGTTGAAGCTGGAGTTTCTCTCGTAA
>CAXTYQ010000020.1:0-46885 GCA_964248505.1 uncultured Acidobacteriaceae bacterium | reverse complement strand
TTGAGCGGCATGCTCTCCCGGCCCGGGCGGCCGGACGCTCGCGCACGTGGGCCGCAGACCTTTCCGGAGCCGAGACTAGCGGCTGGCCAGGCGCTGCGCCGGCGACGTCTGGCGACCGCGTGCATCGACCTGAGCGATGGTCTATCGACCGACCTCACGCATCTCTGCCGAGCCTCGGGGGTGTGCGCTCAGATCGACCTCTCGGCGCTTCCCGTGCACCCGCTTGCGCTTGCCCTGAAAGGGGAGGGCGAAGCTTTACGCGCGATGCTCGATGGCGGCGAAGACTACGAACTGCTCTTCACAGCGAAGCCGGGCGTTGCAGTGCCGCGCCGGCTTGGAGGCGTTCGGACAACGGAGATCGGCCGCGTCACTGACGAAGATTCGCTTCGGCACCGGGGAAAGGCGGTGTGGATCACGGGCGTCGACGCTGACGGGCGGAGGCTCCCAATCGCGCCAGGCGGGTGGGAGCACTTCCGTTCGTGAACCCATGTAAACCTCAACCGTGAACCCCTGTCATCATGCCCGTGGGCAGATGTTCAGCGCATCCCTTCTCTGACGCTCCGCAACCTTCCGGCTGCTAGCATCAGAGGTCGGGGTTTACGCCAAAGATGCGGGACAGCACGGAGGTAATTCGATCGACGTTGACGCCACCGCGGGCAGGCGAGCCGATGCACGCCGGACCTGTCTTTGTCGCGCCGTTCCACGTTCCCGGCGATCCGGCCGACGTGCAGTACAGCTACGGTCGTTCCGGGAATCCAACCTGGACGGCGCTTGAAGGCGCAATCGCGGCGATGGAGTCGGGCTCGGGCTCGCCGGCAAATGCTCTGGTGTTTGGGTCGGGCATGGCGGCCTGTACGGCAGTCTTCGGCTCGTTGCTGCGTCCCGGCGATGCTGTGGTCATGCCGGCCGGCGGATACTTCACCGCGCGCATGTTGATCGAGGAGTACTTCGTCCCTATCGGCATCGAGCTTCGGTTGGCCTCCACGGCCGGCAATGCACAGGAGATGTGTCTTGCGGGAGCGAAGCTGCTCTGGATCGAGTCGCCCAGCAACCCGGGGATGGAGATCTGCGACGTCCGTGCGCTGTGCGATGCGGCGCACCGCGCGGGTGTGCTGGTGGCGGCCGATAACTCGACCGTGACGCCACTTGGCCAGCGGGTGCTCGAGCTCGGGGCAGATCTCAGCGTCGTCTCCGATACCAAGCTGATGACCGGCCACAGCGACCTTTTGCTGGGGCATGTAGCAACGCGGGACGGAGATCTGCACGGCCTGATCGAGCGCTGGCGCACGATGACCGGAGCCGTGCCTGGGCCGATGGAAGCCTGGCTGGCGCTGCGGTCGATCGGGACCCTTCCCCTGCGTCTCGAGCGAAGCTCCGAGAACGCTCTCAGGATCGCGGAATTCCTCCTGAACCGGCCGGAGGTCGTCCATGTCTTCTACCCAGGGCTGGCCGGCGACCCCGGACACGCGATCGCGGCGGGGCAGATGCAGCACTTTGGACCGGTGCTCAGCTTTGAGTTGCGAGACCAGGCCGCGGCCGAACAGCTTCTGGCGACGGCCCGGCTCATCACGGAGGCGACCAGCTTCGGCGGCATCACAACCACGGCCGAGCGGCGCGGACGCTGGGGTCATGACGCGGTCGCTCCCGGCTTTATCCGCATGAGCGTGGGCTGCGAGGCTGCGGAGGACCTGATCGAGGACATGGAGCAAGCGCTGGACCAGATCCATTGAGAAGCGGAGAGATCGACGGCGGTTCTGAGTCGACCTCGAAGGTTGAGCCGACCTCGAATTTTGAGTCGACCTTGAATTTTGAGTGCACATGGTCGGCAGATCTGCTCCACGCGCCACCGATGATCGCTCCGGCCCGGCAGTTTACCTACCCGGTGCGCGTTCCCGGCGAGGACGAGGCGCTGGCGCGAGGGGCGCTTCTTCTCGACGTCCGACCGCGCTCCGGCGGCAGCTTTCTGGCGACCTGCGCCCTTGGCTTTGAGAGCGCTTCCCTGCCCTCCGGGGTCTTCGCCTGCCCTCGGCCGGACGATCTGTGCGCGGTCGCCGGAGGGTACGCGTACATCGTCGACACCGCAGATCCGGCCCGCGCCGCGACCGTTCCGCTGAAGCCGGTGGTCGAGGTCCGGCCCGTGCCCGAACACGGTCTTCTGCTCTTTGTCGGCTTCCATGCGATCGCGGCCTGGGGCGCGGACGGGCTGCGATGGGTGAGCGAGCGTCTGAGCTGGGAGGGTGTGGCGGTCGGCCGGGTCGAGGGAGCGACGCTGCACGGCTCGGGATGGGACATACGCTCCGACAAGGAGGTCGCGTTCGGTCTGGATCTCACGACGGGCCGCCACACGGGTGGGGGATACCTCGCGTGATCACAAAGCGTCGGTCGATGCCGGGGATCGGACAGCGTAGAAGCTGAGCGCCGCGTCGCCCTGCTTGAGGGTGCGCGTCTGGCTGAGCGAACCGAAGCTGCCGGGGAGCGGAAGCTTGCTTCCATGCTCGGCCAAGACGAGGGCTCCAGGTGCGAGCAGGGAGAGGCCGCGCTTACTTCCGAGCAGGCCGAGGGTGGAGCTATAGGCGAGGGTATCGGTGTACGGCGGATCGAGATAGACCAGATCGAACGCGGCGGAGTTGCCCGCGCTGTCGCCGGTCCGAAGCAGCAGACGATCGAGCACCGCCTCCACCTTGCGATCTTCGATCGTCCAACCTGTCGTGACACCGAGCGCCTGGAGATTGAGTCGGATGGCCGCCGCTGCAGGCCGCGCCGCTTCGGCAAAGAGCACGTACGCCGCACCTCGGCTGAGCGCCTCAATGCCGACCGCGCCGGTGCCCGCGAAGAGATCCAGAAAGCGCGCTCCGGCGATCCGCGGGGCCAGGATGTTGAAGATTGTCTCGCGCAGACGGTCGCTGGTCGGCCGCGTCAAAAGGCCGGCCGGTGCACGGAGCGCCCGCGAGCGAAAGGTCCCGGCGATCACACGCATCCGCATATCGTAAATGGATCGCCGGCGCTTCCCAGAGGTCGCGACCGCCTCCAGACTGCAAAAACCAGCGAACTCACCGGCCTTGATCGCCCCGAAGATCAGGACCGCATCTAGAATAGAGCTATGCGCGAATGGAGCTTTCCGATCGGAACCCTGCTGGGCGTAGAGCTTCGGATGCACATCTCATTTTTTCTCCTGCTCGGTCTCTCGATGAGCTACTCGGTGACCCTGACGGGGACGGCTGGACGCGGCCTCGGTTTGTGTGCCCTCCTCCTCTTGGCGCTGCTCTTGCGGGAGACGACGCGATCGATCGCAGTGGCAGCCATGTCGCTTGATCTGAGCGGGATTCTGCTGTTGCCGACCGGCAGCGTCCTTCGCTACGCGACGGCCGAGGCCAACGAACGGGCGCATCGGCCCGAGGTGATCCGGCGGCTGGCCCTGGTTGGGCCGCTCACTAACATCGGCACGGGGCTGGTTTTGGGCTCGCTGATCCTGGCCTTTAGCCCGCTCATTCAGCTTGCGGATCGGCCGTGGATCACGCCGGCGCATCTTCTTCGCGCCGCGGTCTGGGTCAACGTGCTCCTGGGCGCGGTAAACTTGCTGCCCGTCGCGCCGCTCGATGGCGGAGAGCTCTTTCGCCTCGGTTTAGACGGCCTTCCGGCCGGCTTGAGGAGTCGAAGTGGATTTCGCAGCCTCGGTCGACTCGTCGCGGTGGCTCTAGCTGCGGTCGGTCTGGCGCTGCGTAATCCGTGGCTGACGACGCTGGGCGCGTTTCTTGTCTTTGCCGGACCTCTCGATCAGGGGTCGGACCCCGCAACGACGGACGCCGGCACGGAGGCGCATCCGGTGCGCATCAGCGACGTCATGCTGGTCGACTTCAACACGCTCTCGGCCTCCGACACGCTTGAGGACGCGCTTGACCGTTCCGTGCACTCCCTGCAGGACGTCTTTCCCGTCGTGCGCCGCGGCAGCATGGTCGGCGCCGTCTCGCGGCAAGGGATCCTCGAAGCGCTGCAGACGCACGGAAACGGCTACATCCAGGGCGTGATGACGCGTTCCTTTGCCACGGCCCAGCCCGGCGATGCACTGATGAAGACGCTCGGGCGCATCATGCTCGGGCGCGGCGTGCAGCTGGTGCCGGTGCTCGACGGCGACCGCATCGTCGGCATCCTGACACCGCAGAATCTGTCCCAGTCCATGCGTCTGTTGGACCGAGGGCGAAGGCTTCGGCGCCAGGAATCGTGAGCGGCGCGGACGATCCGCCGGGGGAATTTGCAGAGGTAGAACCCGGACCTCCGCGTCCGCTGGCGCCCGGGCTCTACCTGGTCGCAACCCCGATCGGCAACCTCGAAGACATGACTCTGCGCGGCTTGCGCGTGCTGCGGTCGGCGGACCGGATTGCCTGCGAAGATACCCGGCAGACGGCCAAGCTGCTCCATCACTTCGGCATCCATCGGCCGACCGTGAGCTACCACAAGCACAACGAGCTGGAGCGAACGTCCGAGCTGATCGCGGAGCTGACCGCGGGTGCTCGCATCGCGGTTGTCAGCGACGCGGGAACACCGGGGATCGCCGACCCGGGCAGTGAACTGGTCGCGGCCGCCATCGCCGCCGGCGTTCCCGTCTTTCCAGTTCCCGGCGCAAATGCCGTTGTGCCGGCCGTCATCGCGAGCGGCCTCTCGACGGAGGGTGGCTTCGCATTTCGTGGCTTCCTCCCTTCCAAAGCTGGGGAGCGGCGGAGCGTTCTGGAAGCTCTGCATGCGCGCTTGCGGACGTCTGAGCCCGGCGGCGGACCAGCCCCGATCGAGGTCTTTTACGAGACACCGCATCGGATCGTCGAGGCGCTCGCGGATGTGGAGGCGGTGTTTGGCGCCGGGCACCGCATCGCCGTCGCTCGCGAGCTCACCAAGCTGCACGAAGAGTTTCTGCGCGGGACCGCCGGCGAGGTGCGGGCGGTGCTGAGCAAGCGAGAGGTCGTCCGCGGCGAGATGGTGCTCATGCTCGAGGGCACGGTGGCCGCAGCTACCGGTGAGACGATCTCGGTGGCCGAGGCGGTCCGGCGTCTCCTTCGGGCAGGCAGCGAGGAAAAGGACGCTCTGAAGCAGGTGGCACGCGAGCGCGGCATGGGCAAGAGCGAGGCCTACCGCGAGTGGCAGAGGAGCCGGTCTGCACGCGTGTCTTAGGCTAGACTAGAGACGTCCTCCGTACCGATTGTGGCAGACCGAAGCTACTCGAGCGGACCGCCGGAGATCTTTCCTGTCTCGGCGTGCAGGCGTTCGCGAACGGTACTCTCGCGTCCCTTGACCCGATCGTAGACATACACGTCGGACGTCGTCCCGAGGCTCTCGTTGTACAGCGAGAGGCCGCCGGTGGCCTCCTTCAGCTCTTCGGCGAAGCTGTGGATAGCGCGCAGCTTGTCCGCGGTGGCCGGGATCTCGAGACGGCTCGTCTTGAGGAATTTCTGGTAGCCGCGGTCCAGAATGACGCTGATCTCGCCGTTCAGGAGCCACCCTGGGTATCTCAGCATCTCCACCGTGTTCCCGGGGCCGGCCGCAATCTCCGCCGCGCAACCGTACTTGCGCACCTGGAAGGCCGCCGATGCGTGCTTTGCACCCCCTTGCGCCGGCGCGACATCAAACCGTTGTGTGCCAAGGGCGGAGAGAATGTCGTTGAAACTTCGTTGCTGGACCTTTTTGGCCATAAGTTAGACTCACGTTTACTGTCGCACATCGGCCCCAACGCATCAACGCGCGAGGGCCGGCCGAGACCGTTCCCGAGGCTTTAGGGACGGCCGGGGCAGAGTTGAGCCGGGGACTGGGCGGATGGTGGCTGTCGAAAAATCGCTGGGCACGAGCATCCTGGACCGGATCGGCAACACGCCTCTGGTCCGTCTCGGCACGCTGACCGCCGACATGCCCGGTGTGCAGATTCTCGGCAAGGCCGAATGGGCCAACCCAGGTGGATCGGTGAAGGATCGTGCGGCCTCGGCCATCGTTCTCGATGCGGAACGTCGCGGTGAGCTGCGCTTTGGGCAGCGCGCGGGTACAGCCAGAGGACGCGGTCTGCTCGACGCGACCAGCGGCAACACCGGCATCGCGTACGCCATGCTGGGTGCCGCGCTCGGCTTCTCGGTCACGCTGTGTATGCCGTCCAATGTGTCGCCCGAGCGCAAGAAGTACCTGGCCGCGTATGGCGCGGAGATCCTCTGGACCGATCCCGGCCTCGGCTCCGATGGAGCGATCCGCAGGGCGCGGGCGCTTGCCGATGCCGAACCGGATCGTTATTTCTACGCGGACCAGTACAACAACGAGCAGAACTGGAAGGAGCACTACCGCACCACGGGCGACGAGATCTGGCGGCAGACCGAGGGGCAGATCACCCACTTCGTCGCCGGCCTGGGCACCAGCGGGACGTTTATGGGAACCACGCGGCGATTGCGCGAGTTGAACCCCGCGATCCGCTGCATCTCCATGCAACCCGATTCGCCGTTCAACGGCCTTGAAGGCCTGAAGCATATGTCGACCGCTATCGTCCCCGGCATCTACGATCCCGCGCTGGCCGACGAGAACATCGAGATGGAGACCGAAAAGGCCTACGGCATGGCGAAGCGACTGGCGCACTCCGAGGGATTGCTGGTCGGCGTCTCTGCCGCGGCAGCCGTCGCGGCTTCGCTGGATGTGGCCGAGCGCGAGGCCCAGGCCGGACGCGAAGCAGTCATCGTCACGGTCCTCTGCGACTCCGCTGAGAAGTACATGAGCGAACGTTTCTGGACGGAGGGTTAGGCCGATGCTGTCGTTGAGCTATGCGGATTACCAGGCCATGCGCGCCCACGGTGAGGAGACCTACCCGCACGAGTGCTGCGGGATTCTTCTTGGCACGCACTCGGCCGGGAACGAGCGTACGGCGAGCGCCAAAGATATGGGCGTCAATGCGGTCCGACGCGTCGTGCGCGCCGGCAACACACGCACCGACTCGGCGCACAATCGCTACGGCATCGCGCCCGAGGAGCTGGTGCGAGCGCAGCGCGAAGCTCGTCGGGACGGCTTCGACATCGTCGGGTTCTACCACTCGCATCCGGACCACCCGGCCCACTGGTCGTCCACAGACTTTGCCGAGGCACACTGGATCGGCTGCTCCTATGTCATCACGGCAATCGAAAAAGGCACAGCCGCAGTTACAAACTCTTTTTTGCTGCAAGGTCTCGACGAAGAGACCAAGAGTTTCGTGGACGAGGCGCTCGAGATCGACGTCACGGGCGTGGACGACCACGACGCGAAGCTCGCAGCCGAGCCGAGCATACAAGTTTTAGAGGGAGAAACCAGATGAAGATCCACATTCCGACACCGCTGCGGGCGTACACCGGCGGCCAGGAAATCGTCGAAGTTGGCGCAATGTCAGTGCAAGGCGCGCTCGATGCGCTCACCATGACCGCGCCTGAGTTGCGCAAGCACCTGTTCACCGAAGATAACAAGCTGCGGTCGTTCGTCAACGTTTACCTGAACGACGACGACATTCGGTATCTGCCAGCGAAAGAGGCGACAGGAACAGGCCCCGAGGACGAACTGACCATTATTCCGTCGATTGCCGGTGGTTCGATCCTGGATTTGTAACCGCGACTGTTCGCGCGCCCACACCTTGTAACCTCCACTGTTACAAAATGTCGCCTCTCTTCCGGCGACACGTCCGCCTCAAGAACTTCGCGGCAAAAGGAGTACGCACCATGGCAACTGAGACTCTCATCCCCGACCTCACCACAACCACCGAACTCCCGAAGCTGACGAATGAGGAGATCGCGCGCTACTCGCGCCACCTGATCCTGCCCGAGGTGGGCCTCGAGGGTCAGCAGAAGCTGAAGGCCGCCAAGGTGCTCTGCGTCGGAACGGGCGGTCTGGGCGCTCCGCTCGCCATGTATCTTGCGGCTGCGGGCGTCGGCACGCTTGGTCTGGTCGACTTCGATGTGGTCGATGAATCCAACTTGCAGCGGCAGATCATCCACTCGCAGGCGACGGTCGGCAAGCTCAAGGTTGACTCGGCCGAGATCACGCTCCATGGCCTGAACAAGAACACAAAGATCGTGAAGCACAACACGATGCTGACGAGCGCAAACGCGATGGAGATCTTTCGCGACTACGACGTCATCGCCGACGGCACCGATAACTTCCAGACGCGGTACCTGGTCAACGACGCCTGCGTCCTCTCCGGCAAGCCGAACGCGTACGGATCGATCTTTCGCTTTGAGGGCCAGGCCAGCGTCTTCGGTCTGCCCGAGGGCCCATGCTACCGCTGCCTCTACCCGGAGCCGCCGCCGCCCGGCCTCGTTCCCTCGTGCGCCGAAGGTGGTGTGCTCGGCATCTTGCCCGGCCTCGTCGGCGTCATCCAGGCGACCGAGACGATCAAGCTGATCCTGGGCATCGGCGAGCCGCTGGTCGGTCGGCTGCTCCTTGTCGACGCGCTCGCTATGAGCTTTCGCACCCTCAAGCTGCGCAAGAACCCGGACTGCCCGGTCTGCGGAACGCACCCCAGCGTCACCGAGCTGATCGACTACGACCAGTTCTGCGGCGTCCCGAAGCCGGCCACCGCGGGGCCGCTCGAGGTAGCGCGCGACCAGGCCGTCGGGCCCGCGCCGGTGGTCGACGGCATCCCGCAGATCACCGTCGAGGAACTCAAGCGCAAGCTCGACGCGAGGGAAAACGTCTTTGTGCTCGACGTGCGCGAGCCGCACGAGTACCCCATTGCCAATCTCGGCGCACCGTTGATCCCGGTGGGCGAGGTGGAGCGCCGCCTGGGTGAGCTGGCCGAGCACAAGGAGGACGAGATTGTCGTCCACTGCCGGTCGGGCGCGCGCAGTCAGAAGGCGGCGACGATCCTCAGAAACGCCGGCTTCACCCACGTCTCGAATCTGGCGGGCGGCATCCTAGCGTGGGCCGACAAGATCGATCCGACGATGGCGAAGTACTAAGGGCCAAGCACAGTGCGAGCGAGAGAACAGGACGGGCGACTGCTCCAGGCAGCGCCTAGTCCTCCGCCTTGTCGTCGATCGTCAGCATCTGCATCGAGAGCGGCGGCTCCAGCATGCACTCAAACTGCGCGATGGTCGCGACGGCGCGGCTGATGGTTGAGGTCAGGCACGGCTCCGTCGTGACTACAAACGGCAGGTGATCCTTCGGATATCCCGGCCTCTGCAGGAGCGAGTCGATGTTTGCGCCGACCGTTGCCAGCGCACCTGAGATCGCCGAGACGATGCCCGGTTTGTCGCTCACCATGAAGCGGAGATAGTGCGGCGCGAAGAATTCGCCCGTAACCTCCATCGGCGTCACCGGAAGCGAGACCTCTGAGCAGCCCTGCGCTACCGAGAGAAGATCGCTGACGATGGCGACGGCCGTCGGATTGCCGCCCGCACCGTGCCCGGAGAAGACTACGTCACCACCAAACTCGCCCGACGTAACGACCATGTTTTGCGTTCCATGCGACCACGCGATCGGCGACGCCAGCGGAACCAGCATGGGCGCGACTCGCGCGCGCACAGCACCCCCGTTCGCCGGCGGTGCACCTCCAGATGTGGGCAGCTGCGCCCGCGACACCTGCCGTATGGTGCACCCCAGCTCACGCGCGTACTGAAAGTCGATTGCCGCGACCGCCGAGATGCTCTGTGTGGCGACCTGATCGGGGTTGAGCTCCGCATGGAGGGCGATGCGCGAAAGGATGCAGAGCTTGGCGCGCGCGTCCAGGCCGTCGACATCGGCGCGCGGATCAGCCTCGGCGTACCCGGCCGCCTGCGCCTGCCGCAGCGACTCGCCGTACTCGGCGCCGGCCTCCATGTGGCTCAGGATGAAGTTGCAGGTTCCGTTCACGATGCCTGAGAGCCTGGTGATGCGATCGCCCTGGAGGCCATCCAGTGTCGCCGGAATCACGGGCACACCGCCTGCGACGGACGCATTGTAGCGCAGCTGAACGCCCTGCTCGCGCGCCAGATGGGTCAGCTCGGCGCCGCGATAGGCGATCAGCTGCTTGTTCGCTGTCACCACCGATTTGCCCGAACGCATCGCCGCGCGGAGCCACTGGTCCATTGGATCGAGGCCGCCGATCGTCTCGATCACTACATGCGTATCCGAACCGAGGACATCCTCGATGCTGTCGGTCCAGACTGCGGTTTCGGGAACGCTCATCGCGGCCTCGGAGCTCTGTTTGCGCTCGATGCCGCGATTGAAGATGTACGCCAGATCGATGCCGGTGAAGTTCTGCGCACCGAGCAGGCGAGCGACGGATTGGCCTACGGTACCGAACCCGAGGATAGCGACCCGCGTCCTCCGGGACTGCGATGCGGTGGGTCTTACTTCGGCGTCTCTTGCTGTCACGGTCTCTCCTCAGGCGATCTCCGGCGGATCGGCTCGCCTGCGCTCTAGTAGGGGATGCGGTTGATGCTCTCGATCCAGGCGTCGAAGCTTGCCTGCGCCTCTTCCCTCAGTAGAGCCTTGCTGGGGATCAGCCGATCTCCCATAGGCTTTCTGATCTCATCGTAGAGCAACGAGTCGTCAAAACCGGCGCTGGCCGCGTCGAGAGCCGTGCTGGCGTAGAAGATCGCGTCCAGACGCGACCAGTAGATCGCGGCCAGACACATCGGGCAGGGCTCGCAGCTGGTGTAGATCGCGCATCCGCGCAACTCAAAACTGCCGAGGGCCGCGCATGCGTTGCGGATGGCCGTGACCTCCGCGTGGGCGGTCGGATCGTTGCTCGCCGTCACCCGGTTCGCTCCGGTCGCGATCACGGTGTTGCCGCGCACAACAACGGCCCCGAACGGTCCACCACGTCCCTCGCGCACATTCTCGATCGCAAGCTCGATCGCTTGTTGCATGAATGCCGGGTTCTCGTGCATGCTGCGTGATTTCCTTCTCTACAGTGGATGGAGGATCAGAAGCGGTGCGGGATAATGTCGATTATGGCACAGGCTTTCTTGTCAGACAGGATCGTAACCGGCGACGAGACCCGGGCCGGCGCGCTCCTGGTCGAAGCTGGGCGGATCGTCGCGGTCTGCTCGACATCGGAGATTCCCGCGGACGCCAACCGCATCGATTGCGGACGGAGCGCGATCCTGCCCGGTCTAGTCGACACGCACGTTCACCTGAACGAGCCAGGGCGAACCGAATGGGAGGGCTTCTGGACCGGCACCCGAGCAGCCGCCGCCGGAGGCTACACAACGCTGGTCGACATGCCGCTGAACTGCCTGCCCGAGACGACGACAGTCGCGGCGCTCGAGGCCAAGCGCGCCGCCGCACACGGGCAATGCTTCGTCGACTGGGCGGCCTGGGGTGGCGCGGTTACGGGCAATCAGGAGCATTTGCTGCCGCTCGCCAAAGCCGGCGTTCGCGGATACAAGTGCTTTCTGCTCTATCCTGGATGCGACGGTTTCACGATGATCAGCCTCGGCGATCTGGAACAGGCGCTCCCGGAGATCAGGCGTTCGGACCTCCCTCTGCTGGTGCACGCCGAGCTCGCCGGACCCATCGAGCGCGCAACCGGGGCGCTTGCCGGGAGTGACTGGCAGAGCTACGCCACATATCTCGCCTCGCGCCCGGACGCAGCCGAGATCGACGCCATCCGGTGCCTGATCGATCTCTGCCGCAAGTATCGATTCCACCTGCACATCGTTCACCTCTCGACGGCGCTGGCGGTACCCATGCTGCGGGAAGCACGAGCCGAGGGCCTCCCCATCACCGTCGAGAGCTGCCCCCACTACCTCCACTTCGTGGCCGAAGAGATCGCCGACAGGGCGACGTTGCTGAAGTGCGCACCTCCTCTCCGCGGAAGGTCCAACCGCGACGCTCTGTGGGACGCGCTCGGGGACGGAACCATCGACCTGATCGCGACCGACCACTCGCCGTGTCCGCCAGAGATGAAGCAGCTCGCGACCGGCCGTTTCGACCAGGCGTGGGGCGGTATCGCCAGCCTTTCGCTCGCGCTCTCGATCGTCCACACCGAGGCCGGTCGGCGCGGTTTCACGCTGTCCGACATCGCTCGCTGGATGAGCCAGGCACCGGCAAAGCTGGCGGGGATGAGCCACGTCGCGGGCGCGCTCAAGCCGGGCCGCGACGCAAACTTCGTCCTCTTCGACACCGAAGCTCAGATGGTCGTCACCCCGGACCACCTCCACTTTCGTCATCCGATTTCGCCCTACGTCGGCGAGACGCTCGTGGGCGTTGTCACCGCGACCTACCTTCGTGGGGAGCCAGTGTGGAACGGCGAGGCGTTTGAGAATCGGCCGCGAGGCCGCGAGGTCACGGTATGATCGGCCCAACGATGACGATCTCCGTTCTCGATCAATGGAACCAGCTCGACGTCCCCGACGCCGCAAAGGAGATTCTGCCCTGCTGCGGCTCGTCGCGTTGGGCGCGTGCTGTGGCCGAGCGGCGGCCTCTGCTCGATCGCGAGGATCTCCTCGAAACCAGCCAGGCAGCCTTCGCGGACCTCACGGACATCGACTGGACCGAAGCATTTGAGAGCCATCCGCGGATCGGAGAACAACGGGGGAAATCCGAGACCACCGCACGTTCGCTCGGTTGGAGCCGGGCTGAACAGGTCGCGCCCGACTCCGAAGATCAAGACATCGCGCGCCTCCTCCGCGAAGGCAACGAGGCGTACGAGGCTCGCTTCGGGTGGATCTTCCTTGTCTGCGCCGCCGGCAGGAGCAGGGCCGAGATCCTTGCGCAACTTCACGCGCGCCTCCACAACGACCCTGAAACGGAGCAGACGGTGGCCCGCCGGGAACAGGAACGCATCACCGCGCTGCGTCTCGAGCGCTGGCTGGCGGGAGCGTAGGCGATGGGCATTTCGACCCACATTCTCGACACTTCCTTGGGCCTTCCCGCCACGGCTGTCGCAGTCACGCTCGCGCGTCTTCAGGGCGAAGTTTGGACAGCTGTCGCGCAGGCGGAGACGGACCGCGACGGCCGCTGCAAGGATCTGCTCTCCACCGGCGCCGCGATGACCGTCGGCATCTATCGCCTCCACTTCGATATTGCCGGCTACTTCGATCGTCTCGGGCTCGCGAGCCTCTATCCTTATGTCGAGATCGTCTTCAGAGTCGCCGACCCGGAGACCCACTTCCACATCCCGCTGCTCCTGAGCGCGAACAGCTACACCACCTATCGAGGAACGTAGACGCGACATGCATCGGCTCACAACGAATCGCTACGGCAAATCGCGCGTCCGTCTGCTCAAAGTCACACGTAACCCAGACGAGCACAATCTCTCCGAGTGGAGCGTGCAGGTGCTGCTCCGTGGTGACTTTGAATCGGCACACACGGCCGGAGACAACAGCAACATCCTCGCGACGGACACCATGAAGAACACCGTCTACTCGGTCGCTCGGTCGAGCTCTGCCGACTCGATCGAGGCCTATGCAAAGGAGCTTATCGGCTTTCTGCTCGGCCGCAATCCGCAGGTCAGCTCAGCCGAGGTTACGGTCGAAAGCGTGCTCTGGAAACGCCTCACGGTGGATGGCAAGCCGCATCCATCGAGCTTCATGCGCGGCAGCGCCGAGCGGCAGACCACAGCGGTCGAGCAGCGGCAGAGCGGCCCCTTTCAGATCACCTCCGGCCTCGACGACCTGACGCTGATGAAGTCCGCGGACTCCGGATTTTCGGGCTTCATCCGGGATTCTTTGACCACGCTTCCGGAGACCGACGACCGTCTGTTAGGAACCTCCATGCGCGCCCGCTGGCCCTATCTGCGCGAGGACCTCGATTTCAACGCCGTGCGCGAGCGAGTGCGTGAGAGCCTGCTCGTGACCTTCGCCAATCACAAGAGCCGATCCGTGCAGGAGACGCTCTTCGCCATAGCTTCCGCGGCGATCGACAGCACGCCGGAGATCGACGAGATCGAGATTGCCATGCCGAACAAGCACGCGCTCTTGGTGGATCTATCGCGCTTCGGGCAGACCAATCCGAACCAGATCTTTGTGCCTACGGACGAGCCGCACGGATACATCGAGGCACGTGTCCAGCGGGCGAGGTGAGCGGCGGCGTTGAGCGTCCAGATGAGCTGCCAGGTGAGGGGCTCCAACCCGTGAACGACCACGCACGCGCTGCACGAATACTCCTCCGCTGCCGCGAAATTGCGAGCTGCACCGAGGTAGCAGGCACGATCACCCGCGGTTATTGCTCCGAGCCCATGCATACCGTTCATCACCTGCTCGGCGGATGGATGAGAGCGGCGGGCATGGAGGTTCGCGTGGATGCGGCGGGCAATCTGCGCGGTGTGCGTCGCAGCTCCATCCCGGGCGCGCGACGTTTTCTGCTCGGCTCGCACCTTGACACGGTTCCAAACGCCGGAGCGTTCGACGGCGTCTTCGGGGTTGTGCTCGCCGTTGCGGCGGTCGAGGCCCTCGGAGACGATCCGCTTCCGTACGAGATCGAAGTCATCGGCTTTGCGGAGGAGGAGGGCGTCTGCTTTGGCAAACCATTCCTCGGCAGCCTCGCTCTCCTCGGCCAGCTCGACCCGGCGACGCTGGCGCGGTGCGACCGGCACGGCGTCACCGTCGCCGAGCGACTTCGCAACTTCGGCCTCGACCCCGACGACCTCTCCGATGCGCTGCTCGCCGCGAACACCACCGCGTACGTCGAAGTGCACATCGAGCAGGGTCCCGTCCTCGACACAGCCAGCGAGCCGCTCGCGGTTGTGAGCGCGATCGTTGGACAGTCGCGTCTGCACTTCCGATTTTGCGGACAGGCCAATCACGCCGGCACGACGCCGATGCACCTGCGCCACGACCCCGTCGTCGCCGCGGCCGAGTGGATCGTCGCGATCGAACGTCTGGGCCGCGAGATACCCGGTCTGGTCGCCACCACCGGCCACTTCCACGCACATCCCGGAGCCGTCAACGTCATCGCAGGCGAGGTCGAGGCGACGCTCGACGTTCGGCATGAGGTAGATCCGATACGAGAGAACTTCGTGCGATCCGCAATCGAGAGCGCCCGCGAGATCGCCACGCTCCGGGGCATCACGGTCGACGCCAAACTACAGACCGAACAGAACTCCGTGCCGATGCATGGAGGTCTCGTCAGCCAGCTCCTCTCTGCCGCGGAAAAAGCGGTTGGCTCTCCTGTCCGGACGATGCCCAGCGGCGCAGGCCACGACGCCATGATCCTGGCTCGGAGAGTCCCGTCGGCGATGCTCTTCGTCCGCAGCCCTGGCGGCATCAGCCATCATCCCGCCGAGGACGTGCTGCTGGAAGACGCCGCCGTCGCGCTCTGTACTCTGCACGGCTTCCTTCGTAGCTTCGGGGAGGCCGGCGCGCTCGGCTCGCCTGATATGGTGGGCAGAGATGAGGCTGGCGCCCATGCATAAACTCGGCAGCACGCGCAGCCGCAGCAACCGCGATCACCTCCTGCAGACACCGGACACGTTTGTGCGTACGCCGCTTCCCTGCCTCGATCGCGCACTCGCCATCATCCACATCGCACCGGCTGCCGGCGCAGCCTTCGCCCAATACACGGTCGAGCTCGACGACGCGGGATCGATGCGAAGCTCCGGGTTCGAGCGCTTCGTGTACGTTCTCGACGGCGAGCTTACGTTGGACGTCGCCGGAGAACAGCACTCTCTGGCCAAGGGCAGTTATGCCTACCTACCTGCGTCTCAGCAACATCGACTTCTCGCCATCGGGCGCGCGCGTGCCGCCGCTATCGAGCTTCCCAATGGAACTTCGGAAACCGGGACGGTTGGCCCATCTGAATCCGCACCAATGTTTCTGCTCGGACGTGAGCCCGAGGTCGCCTCCTCCGCGCTGCTGGACGACCCCGGCATCCAGGTGCGATCGCTCTTGCCCGAGAACCGCGGCTTCCGCTTCGCCGTGAACACGATGACCTACGATCCGGGCGCATCGCTGAGCATGGTCGAGGTCCACGTCATGGAACACGGCCTTCTGATGCTCGAAGGCAGCGGCATCTATCGTCTCGGCAGCAGCTGGTATCCGGTCGCGGCGGGCGATTTTATCTGGATGGCGCCGTTCTGTCCGCAGTGGTTCGGCGCCCTCGGCAAGACTCCCGCGAAGTACCTCATCTACAAGGACTGGAACCGGCATCCCATCGGATAGAAGTTTCTAGCAGCGCAACCAGGACCGCAACAGGACAGAATCATGCTAGAGAGTAAGACGTCCGCGAGCGTCGCCGAAGACACCGGCCCGAACAGCTTTGCCATCGAAGCTGATAAGGTCCAAATCGATGCCGGAAAACTCAGCGCCGAACTCGCCGAGCTCGCAACGTTTAGCAACGCCCCAGCCGCCGCTGCGGGTACGGCCGTCACGCGCGTCGTCTTCTCCGAGCAGGATCAGAGAGCGCGCCTCTGGCTGAAACAGCGCGCCTCCGATGCCGGTCTCGAGGTGCGGGAGGACGCCGTCGGCAATACCTTCTTTCGCTGGCCCGGAGCTGATCCGGATCTGCCCGCGGTCGCCACGGGATCGCACATCGACGCGATCCCGCACGCGGGCATGTACGACGGGACCGTGGGCGTGCTCGGCGGTCTCGAAGCCATCCGCGCACTTCGACAGAGTGGCTTCCGGCCGCGGCGCTCGATCGAATTGGTTCTCTTCACCTCCGAGGAGCCAACCCGCTTCGGCATCGGCTGCCTGGGAAGCCGTCTGCTCGCAGGCGTTCTTACGGCTGAGCGCGTTGTGACTTTACGCGACCCGAACGGCGCCACCCTGGATGAGCTTCGCGAAGGCGCGGGCTTCACCGGCCCGCTCTTCTCGGTGCCGCTCTCCCCGGGCCACTACATCGCCTGGCTTGAACTGCACATCGAACAAGGTCCGTTGCTCGAACGCGAAAGGCTCCCGCTTGGCGTCGTCACCGGCATCGCCGCGCCCGCCAGCTATCGCTTCGAGATCACCGGCCTGGGCGGCCACGCCGGCGCACTTCTGATGCCCGACCGGAGAGATGCGCTCTGCGCCGCCGCCGAGGTGATCCTCTCGGTCGAGCGACAGACGCTCTCGACCGGCGCAGTCGACACCGTCGCGACCGTCGGCACCTGCCAGGTTCACCCCGGCGCCGTCAACAGCGTCCCGAGCCGCGTCGCGCTTGAACTCGACCTGCGCGACACTGACCCAGGACGCCGCGATGGGGTTATCGCCGCCGTCCGCGGCGATATCGCCGAAATTGCAAAGAAGCGCGGGGTGACGATCACCGAGCAGATCGTCAACGCCGACCAGCCCGCCGCCTGCTCGCCCGAGCTCATCGATCTACTCGAAAACTCCGTGAAACAGATCGGCGCTCCGTCGCGCCGCATGGTCAGCCGAGCGTACCACGACTCACTCTTCCTGGCCCGCATTGCACCCATTGGGATGCTCTTCATCCCTTGCCGCGACGGCGTCAGCCATCGCCCCGAGGAGTACGCGGCTCCCGAGGACATTGCGCTTGGCACACGTGTCTTGGCGCTCGCACTTGCTAAGCTAGCATCGGTGTAGCGTCCGTACCTCCCCATTGCATGGCCCTGGAGTCCATCAATCCCGCCAGCGGAAAGCTCTTGCGCCGCTTCGATCCGCTCGATGCGACGGATCTCCGCGAGAAAGTTGCGCGCGCGCATGTCGCCTTTCGCGCTTACAAGCATGTGCCGATCGAACATCGCGCGCTCTGCATGCGGAAGCTGGCTTCGATCCTCGACAGCGAAGTCGAAGATCTCGCGCGCACGATCACGATGGAGATGGGAAAACCTATCGCCGCCGCGCGCCAGGAGATCCTGAAGTGTGCCGGTACGTGCCTCCTCTACGCGGAAGAGGCCGCCCGCATGCTGGCGCCGGAGTCGATCCCCACCGAGGCCGCTCATAGCTACGTTCGATGGGATCCGCTCGGCGTACTTTTGGCCGTGATGCCCTGGGATTTTCCCTTCTGGCAGGTCTTCCGCTGCGTCGTTCCGGCGCTGATGGCCGGCAACGTCGTTCTTTTGAAACACGCCGCCAACGTGCCGCAGTGCGCTCTCGCCATCGAGAGTCTGGTGCGTCGATCGGGCTTCCTCCCCGGCACATTTCAAGCTCTGCTCATCGATGTACAAGCCGTCGAATCGGTGCTTGCCGACGATCGCGTCGTCGCGGTCACGGTCGCCGGAAGCGAGGCCGCCGGTCGAGCGATCGGCGCGCAGGCAGGTTGGCTGATCAAGAAGTCAGTCATGGAACTCGGTGGCAGTGATCCGTTTATCGTGATGAGCTCCGCCGACCTCGAACGTGCCGCCGACATGGCGGTTCGCGCGCGCCTGATCAACAGCGGGCAATCCTGCATCGCTGGTAAACGATTTCTGGTCGCAGACGAAATCTACGATCGCTTCACCGAGCGCTTTGTCGCCGGCATGCGCGAGATGATCGTCGGCGATCCGATGAACAGCAACACCGACGTTGGTCCGCTCGCGACGAAACGTCTGCTCGACGACCTCGAATTGCAGGTCGATGCGGCCGTTCGATCTGGGGCACGCGTGCTCACCGGAGGACATCGCATCCGCGGTCTCACGTCGGACGGCCCCGAAGACGCGAAGGCCGAAGGAAACTTCTTCCAGCCCACCGTGCTCGAGGGCGTTCCGCGCACCTCGCCCGTCTACCGCGAAGAGCTGTTTGGACCGGTCGCCATGCTCTTTCGCGTCCGCGATCTCGACGAAGCCATCGCGCTCGCGAACGACACCCCATACGGCCTGGGCGCCTCCGTCTGGACACGCGATCCAGCCGAACAGCAGCGTCTGATCGCAGAGCTCGAATGCGGCATGGTCTTTCTCAACACGATCGTCGTGAGCGACCCGCGCCTGCCTTTTGGCGGCATCAAACACTCCGGATTCGGCCGTGAACTCTCGGCCTTCGGTATGCGCGAGTTCATGAACGCAAAGACGATCGTGATCGCCTCCGTGCCTTCTCCGCCGCAAAGGAACTTTGGACGGTAAAGGGACAAATCGAGGCTAGAAGCTGAACGAAGCCTGTAGTTGCAGCCGCTGCACCGCAGCGCTCGAAGTGTATGGCGGACCGGAAAGCTGCAACGACTGGCCGAAGTTGCGCGAGGTCAGAGTACCGACTGGAACTGTCAGGTTCTCCTTGTTGAAGACGTTCTGCAGCTGCGCCCCAAGTGTCAGGTTATACCGCTTGCCGGTGCTGGTTCCGCCTCCGCCCATGCCGATGCCTCCACGACCGCCCCCACCGCCGCCACGACCACCCGGTCCGCCGGGACCGCCTTGCGGAGGTCCGCCCTGTCCGCTCCCTTGATCGGCTCTCTCCGAGTTGCGCCGGCCAAAGCCAAAGGTCTTCGTCGCTCGGAGGTTCATCGTGAAAAGCGCAGGTCCAGTGCAGTAGTTGATGGGGATAGGCGTGTAGCTCGTCCCGAGCGCTGGGATCGCGAAGGTGTTTGCATCCGTGCAGCTGGCGGAAGTCTGTCCCGCAAGAAACGTCGGGCGATCGTTGACCACGCTATCTCCGTTGGTATCCTCCCCGGACGTAATGTTGTATGGCTGGCCGGACTGCGCCAGAACAAACGGACTGAGCGAGATAAAGTACGGCAGAGTCACGTTGCCGCCGAGAAACAACCGGCTGCGCACGTCGAAGGCCGCACGTCCGTAGTCCGCGCCGATGTTGCCTGGGATGGATGGAAAGTAGTTTGGTCCAGACGTGTCCGCGTGCGCAAAGTTCAGGCCGTAGTAGCCGAAGAGCGTTATACGTCGCATCCGAATATTGAAGTTGGTGTTGAGCTGGTTTTGCCGGAAGACGCCTTCGGACTGGTACTGATTCGTGACGGGCAAGCCCGTGTTCGTCGCAGCATACGTCCGTCCGATCGCAGCCGTGTTCTGACTCAGGAACTGATGCACACCGCGCGCATTCAAGTAATTCACGCTAACCGTCGCTCCGCGAAACAGCTGCTCGTCGATCCCGAATGCGGTCTGCAACGTGTACGGACTTCGAAGATTCGGCGCAATGGTATACACGGTGTTTCCGGCCGGCGAGACGGCCGCAAGACAGGCGGCAATATCGCTGGGCGAGCATCCAGGCGCACTGCTCCCGACGTTTGAGAGTGTGTACTGCGTCTGGTTCACACCGTTCTCACGAAAGGTCGTCAGGACATTCCCGAGGTTGAAGCGGTCATAAAAAATGCCGAAGCCACCGCGAACCACCGTCCTAGGCGAGCCCTTCCCCGTTCCTAAACCATACGCAAATGAGACCCGCGGCGCGAAGTCGTGGTGATCGCTGATCTGGTTCTGCGTCTCATAGCGGATGCCATAGCTGACTGTCAGATTCGGCCGCGGCTTCCAGTCCGTCTCCGCATAGATCCCGAGGTCCGTCAGGCGTGCCTCTACCGTCGGCACATTTACCTTGGTAAAGCTGAAGTTCTGGACATTGTTCGTCTGGTAATCGCCCAGGCTCGCGTAGGTGAAGATGCCGTTCGTTCCGGCACTTGTATTGGTCGCTTCGCGGGTCGTCCGCAAGCGACCGCCAAATCGAATAAAGTTCTTCGCAAGCTGGACGGAGGTGTAGTTCTGAACCTCGATGTGGTCCTGATGGTCCGAACTCGTGCCGCCGCTCGACCCACCTGAGATAAACGAGCTCTGGACAGTAATGGTCGGTCCATAACTCTGCGCGGTCTGGGTGGACCGGTCTCGCTGAAACTCAAAGCGGGTCTCGTTGATAATGCGCGAGCTCACGATCTGCGAATCACTCAGCTGAATCGACGCTTCATCGAAGCTGGTGTTGTAGCCGGTCGATGGAAGATTGAAGCTCCCCAGACCGTTGTTGATGCTGCTGTTCTGCGTGTATTGAAATCGCGCTGTAAGCGTGTTTGTGTTGCTTAGAGCGAAATCCAGACGAGGTCCCACGTCGGTGCGAGTCTGGGGAAAGGTCGTGGCGGTCTGCACCTGCTGGACGACGCAGCTTGCGGCAGCCGAGCCGGGTGGGCAGATATTGGTCGTGCCGTTCGCGGCCGCATCGCTGCTCGGTGTCAGAACCGTCCCGTTGAAGATGGCGTTGTCCTGGATGTTGCGATGTGAGCCGGAGATCGTGAAGGACGACTTCGAGGTGATCGGGCCGGTGATGCTGCCGAACATGAAGATCGTGTGGTAGGGCGGCTGGGAGATGGGCACCTGACCTGACGAAAGATACTGATTCAGGATCGGATTGCCCGTGTTGAAGCTGGAATCGTTTCCATTGATTTGATATGACCCGTGCAGCTTGTCCGTTCCAGGCTTGGTGAATACCTCCACTCGCCCGAAACCGAGGCGATCGTACTGCGCGGAAAATGGATTCTGATTTACGCGGATCTCGCGAATCGAAGACTTCGGCGGCAGCTGACCACCCGTAAATCCGTCTACATAAATCTGCCCACCATTGGGTCCGGCTGCCGGGCCCGCAAGCGCCGTCAGTTCCGACGAAAGCTCATCCGGGTCGTCCGACAGGGCATCGAGATCCTTGCCCTTAATTACCGTCGAGCTCGCATTGTTATCCTGATCGACGCTGAGTTGGGTGCCTTGCGCGGTTACCTGAACCTCCTGATTGGTCGTCTGGATGGCCATCTTTGTGTCCAGGGTCAGTGCCTGCCCCGCAGCGATCCGCAGACCCTGCTTCACATAGCTGGCGAAGCCCTTCATCGTGACCGTGAGCGAGTAGGTTCCGGCCGGCACGGTGTTGAAGACATAGCCGCCATCCGCTCCAGACGTCGCCGTCAAAGCTCGTCCCGTCGCCGGGGTCAGGGTCACCGTTGCTCCAGGAATCAGCGCATTGTCGGGGTCGGTCACAGTTCCACGCACGGTCGCACCGGCCGCTCCCTGCGCGAACACGGGACGCGACACGAGCAGAGACACGGACAGCAACCACAAAAGCAGACCTGCGCGAAGAGACATCAGAACTCCTACCCTCTATATCGGCTGTTGGTTCAGAAACTTGAGTCCTGCAAGAAAGAAATCAGCACAGGAGTAATCGAAGGGTCGTCACCGCTACATTTCGTCGCATTCTGGCTGCGCGAAACTCCAAATCACTGGGCGCCCTCGGGAGCCCCCGCGCCAACACTCCAGGGCGAGAGAACCATGGCTCCGCCCCCGCTCGGCGCTGCTGCAAGAATCGGCTCTACCCCGGAAAGCACGGTAATCGCCGTCATCGGATCGCCTGGCGAAGCCTGGGAGGCAACAATCATCACCGCATCGCCCGTGTGCAGGCTGGAAACCGGAAGGGCCGGCAAGCGCGTCACCACCTGCGAAAGATCGCCGCCCGCCGATCTTCCACCACCTCCAGCGCGCCAGCCCCCAGCGGCGGCCCCAGATCCACCCGGATCGCCTCCCCGGCTATCCCTCGCACCTGACCCCGCGACCCCTCCGCCCGATGGAGTCGATGAACCCGATGGAGCAGCAGCGTCGGCCGAAGCGCCCGTAGCCCCGGCTCCAGGACGTCCACCCCCGCCAACACTTCCGCCCGCACGTGCACCGCCCTGGGTGCCATCTCCGGCCGCACCCGCGCGTTGCCGGGCGGCAAACCCTGCAGCCTGCTCCGGCGAAAGCATATGAACCGCCGTATTGGGCGTGAGCTTGACCGAGACATTCCGTTTGGTCGTCAGATCCTTCAGCGATACCGTCGACCCGGCCGCGTCCACGGCGAGAAGCGTTCCCGAAAGATTGCGAAACGATCCGCTGACGACCTCCTCGGCCTGCTCCTGACCGGCGTCGCTCCGCGTTCCGCGTACCCGGATTTGATCGCCGACATGAATATCTGTCAAACTGCCGGGCTTTGCGTCTTCAAATCGCACCGAATCGCCCGCATACCGGCGAAAGATGGTTTTGCCGTTGGTCAAAATCTCTGTTTTGCGCGTTCCCGAGGTCACCGTAATCGTTCCTGTCGCGGGGTCGACGGCGCTCACCAGACCACCACTCCCGTGCCTCTGCCAATCCGCCGCCTCAGCCTGCCGCTTCTGGTCAATGTCCGCCGAGCGCATAAGGATCACGCGCACTGCAGAGAATCCCGCGCCATTTGCGCTTCCTGTTGCCAACACACGATCGCCCACCGCGATATCGCTGAAGCTGCCCGGCTGCGCCGACTTCAGGTCCTTGCTGCCCGGCGCCAGTTGAAGTACCCGCGCCGAGCTCGGCACGTCGACCGTGACGTCTTGTCCAGCGTCGGTCGTCAGCGTCACCGCCGACCCCTCGATGCGCTTCACCGTTCCGATCTGACGTGCTGCGGGAGACGTCGCAGTCGCACCCGCGGGAGCGCTTTGAGCCTCTAAACCAGGAACTCCGCTCAGAAGCCCCGTCGACAGCATCGCGCTGACCAGAAGTGGCCGCCAGGGGCGAGAAAGCCTAAAAAGCATAAGAAAGATCCTTCGCTGAAATCGTCTTCGCCCAAGCCCGCTTTGTGTCCCTACTTCCCAGCTCAGCTTGGGAGGGAGAAGCGAGTTCCTGACTATGGTAACCGGTGCCGTCGATCCAGGCGAGTTGCACGCGAGGCCCCACAACAACACAGAAGGCGACACTAATGGAAGACGTCTCAGAGAAGCGAGAAGTTTCTCCTTTGTCCGTTTTAGCCCGCCTGTTTTCTCGTCTTAAGTTCCAGACAGTGGATGCTGTTCTCAACACTCCAGACCGGCCGCCGATCTACACCGTCTCACACGTCAACACCGCCAGACTGCTGGGCGGAAGCGTAACCTGCCCCTGCGAGATCTCGATCCCTGCCATGCTCTCCAACACCGGACGGAAGTTCTCGGGGCTCTCCAGAACGGCGGGCTCGTTACCCAGGTTGGCAACCACCAGCACCTCGTTGCGTTGCATGCTCAACCACCGCTTCTGCTCATCAAAGCGCACGCGCATGTGCCCGGTATCGCCATCGTTCAGCGAGGGCGAGTTGCGCCTGAGCTGAATCAGCTTCTTCGTCCAGTCCAGCATCTCCCCGTGCTGACCCGCATGGACCTCGCTCCAATTCAGCTTTGATCGCTGAAACGTCTCGGGGCTCTCCGGATCGGGGATTTCGTCGGACTTCCACCCAAACGCCGCAAAATCCCGCTTTCGACCTTCCGAGACCGCCTTGGCCATCTGCGGGTCCTCGTGGTGGGCAAAGTACTGGAACGGAGTCGAAGCCGCATACTCCTCACCCTGAAACAGCATTGGCACAAAGGGCGAAGTCAGCACAAGGCCCGCCGCCACTTTGGCCAGGGGAAGGCCGACAATATGCTCGATCCGGTCACCGACCGCACGATTGCCGATCTGGTCATGATTCTGGATGTACCCAAGGAAATGATGCGCCGAAAGGTTGTCCACCGGACGTCCGTGACGGCGCATCCGGTACTTCGAAAAGCAGCCGTCGTACACAAAGATCTTCGTCAGCGACTTCGCCACATCCGCCATGGAACCAAAGTCGTCGTAGTATCCCCGCCCCGGCTCCGCTTCATGCAGGACCGTGAAGAGGGAGTGGTGGAAGTCATCGCTCCACTGGGCGTCCATGCCGTACCCGCCGGCCTCTCGCGGCCGCACCAGCTTCGGGTCGTTCAGGTCGCTCTCCGCAATCAAGACCAAACGCCGGCCAAGCGTCGCCGACAAGACGTCCACCTCGGCCGAAAGCTGCTCCATAAAGTGCACCGCCGAGCGGTCGTTGTACTCGTGCACCGCATCCAGACGAAGACCATCGACGTGGTAATCCCGCAGCCACATCTTTGCGTTGTCGACAAAGAACCGGCGGACCTCGTCGCTTCCGCCTTCTTCAAAGTTCACCGCGTCGCCCCAAGGCGTGCGATGGCTCTTGGTCAGGTAAGGTCCGAACTTGGTCGCATAGTTACCCACCGGACCGAAGTGGTTGTAGACGACATCGAGGATCACAGCGATCCTGTGAGCGTGGCACGCGTCCACAAACCGCTTCAGACCGTCCGGTCCACCGTATGCCTCCTGCACGGCAAACAGGCCCACGCCGTCGTATCCCCAACCGAAACCGCCGGGAAACGCCGCGATCGGCAGCGGCTCCACATGGGTGATGCCGAGATCCTCGAGATAGTCGAGCTTCTCGATCGCACTGTCAAACGTTCCACCCTCGGTAAACGTCCCAACATGCATCTCGTAGATTACGGCGCCGGTCAAGGGCGGCCCCGGCCACTGCTGATCGTGCCACTCAAATGCCTTTTGATCGTAGGTCTGCGACGGCCCATGCACGTCCGATATCATGCGCATGCCGCGCGGGTCGGGGTAGGGCGTCGGATCGTCGTCGATCAGAAACGCGTAGTCCGTCCCGGGACCGGCGTCCACGTCCGCCCGCCACATCCCCTCTTTGTCCGGACCCCGCATGGAGTGCTGCTCTCCGGCCACGTTGACCGTCATGCGCTTCGCATACGGTGCCCACACCTTGAACTCGTGCATCGTTCTTATCCTCTCTCAACCAGCATCCTCTCTCACCAGCAGAGCGACCGGAAACGCTCCAAGCAGGTCGCGCAGAGAGACCATCCCGCCCTCCATCTGATCCGCCGACCCACCCAACAGCCGATTCATCCACCGCCCCTTCGGCAGCGTGATGGTTGTGTCCTCCCAGGCGCCGGCCAGCGTCAGCGGAAGCCTCGGCACGACCGTCGCCACCTGCCGCGATCGCAGGTACGCCACCGCATGGTCGCGCTTCGCTCCCGAAGCGAGGAGCGGACTGTACTCCGCCTCCGGCCCAAACCACTCGGGGTGTTCATTGCGTACAAGCAGCGCGTGGTGGATCGTCCATAGCTTCGGCAGACCCTCCTCCGACCGTCGCATCACGTCAGAGACCGTCATGCCACCGCGGATCTCGCCGAGCAGACGACCCCGCAGGTCGTAGTCCACCGGCCGGCGATTGTCCGGATCGACGAGGCTGTGATCCCACAGCTCCGACCCCTGATAAAGGTCCGGAACCCCCGGCGATGTGTGCTTCATCAGCGTCTGCGCCAGCGAGTTCGACCGGCCGGCCTCATTCACCCGTGCAACAAACGCCTCCACCTCGGAGCGAAAGCGATCGGACCCAAGCGTCCGGTCGATAAAGCTCCTCAGCGCGTCCTCATACTCCTTGTTGTTCGCCACCCACGAGGTCTGCTGTTTGGCCTCGCGCATGGCTTTCTCCATGTACGCCTGCATCCGTTCGGGGCCGATCGGCCAGGCGCCGATCAGCGTCTGGTAGAGAAACCACTCGGTGTTGCGATCCGGGTACTCGCCGCGCCGAAACTCCTCGTTCAACTCCGACCAGCGCTTCACCGTCGCCTCAAACTCACCGGGGATCTCGGTCAGCACCGCCAGACGCGCGCGCACGTCGTCCGACCGCTTTGTGTCATGGGTCGACAACGTCGTCATCGTCTGCGGATGCCTCTTCTGCATCGTCCGCTGATAGTCATGAAAGTCTTCGATCCCGATGCCATCCCGTCCCGGATCGCCACCCACCTCGTTCATGCCGGTCTGCCGGTTGTAGCAGTAAAAGGCTGTGTCCTCGACGCCCTTCGCCATCACCGGGCTCGAGAATTGCTGAAACCGAAGCACAAATTCGGTCTCTTTTTTGCCCTTCACCGTCATCGTCAGAACGTCGTGCATAAAGTCGAACAGCGTCGGATCGATGTCGAGGCGGTTGCCCTTTGCGCAATTCGTCGCACGTCCGATAAATTTCCGGTCCTCATCCGTAATTTCGCCGCGCCGCGGCACCACATACGTTCGGTAGATCCCAAAGCAGGACGCCACCTCGCGAAGTGCCCGTCTGATCTCCGCGCGGGTGAAGTCGCGATAGTTGCGGTTGCACTCGCAGATCTCCACAAACAGGCTCGTCAGCCGGTTCACATCGCTGCCGAGCGCCTGCTCGGTGACAGAGATCTTCTTGTCGTGTGCAATTACCGGGAAATCCGTCGGCTCGCCGGAGAACTCGCCGTACGCCCGGTTCAGCTCGGCCATCCCCCCCGGCGACACCAGAAGATTGCCCGCGACGTTCAGGAAGTCGTATCCGCTGGTGCCGTCTATCGGCCAGCTTTCGCGCAGAAACTCCCCCGGCTCCAGGATCTTTTCGCCGATAATCCAGCCGTCCGGCACGTGCTGGCGCAGCCTGCGGAAGTACTCCAGAGGATCGCGCAAACCGTCGGGATGGTCCACCCGCACGCCGTCCAGCACACCCTGTCGCAGCCACTCGATCAGGAGCTCGTGAGTCTCCTCAAAGACGTGCTCCTCTTCCATCCGCAGACCGATCAGCGTGTTCACATCGAAGAAACGACGGTATCCCAGCTGCTGGTCGGCCGTCTTCCAGTACGCCAGACGGTAGTGCTGCTGACTCAGGAAGTCGTCGAGTGCGTCGTGATTCTTGTTCAGTTCGGCAACCGAACGGTCGATCGCCTCGCACACCCCTTGCTCCTCCGCGCACAGACGATCGAGCAACCGCAAGAGCACACCCTTGTCCCGGTTGCGCGCCAGGATCGCCCACCGATCCCACATCTCGGGCGAGGGCAGCCGGCCAAACGAAGCTCCCAGAAAACTCAGGGTGTCTGAGTGCGCGTACTCCGCCGCCCGCGCCAGGATCGCGGGCAGCGACGTGGGCGACACCGGCAGCCTCTGCCCCGAGGCCTCCACCTGAAATCGCGCTCCCGCCCGCGTCACGCAGATGCCTCCATCCTGCAGAACGCGGCCGTACTGATCCGCCAGAATCGGCACCAGCACCTTGTCGCGCAGACGCTCCTCCTGCGGCTGCCAGTCGATATCAAAGAAGGACGCGTACCGGCTCGAAACGCCGTTCTCGATCACGTCCCACCAGTAGTGATTCTCCTGGCCAAGCGACATGTGGTTCGGCACGATGTCGAGCACCTGCCCCAGCCCAACCTCGCCCAGCCGCTGGCAAAACCGCTCGTGCGCCCGTGCGCCGCCCAGCTCCTCATTCACGCGATGGTGGTCCACCACGTCGTAGCCATGCATGCTGCCCGGCGCCGCTTGGAGGTACGGCGAGCTGTACACGTGCGTCACGCCCAGGTCGTGAAGATACTCCGCGATCGACGACGCATCATCAAACGTAAAGCCCTTGTGCAACTGCAGGCGGTAGGTGGATCCAGGAATACGTCGCATGATCCTCAATCAAATTCGGCAATGGTCCATTTGGATCACCCGATCTGGAATTCACAATCGATACACACAGTTGGGCGCGTTCGGCGAGTCGTTCCGAAGTCCGATTAGGTGCGATCGCCATCGGGGAGGTTGCACTCGACCGCCGCCCCGCCTTTAGGTCTGGTCGGCGACCTCCGGCTTCCACAGACCGCCAACAGTAAATGCGGCGTGCACCACCGAGATGTGCGAGAGCGCCTGAGGAAAGTTGCCGAGCATCCGTTTCGCTTTGGGATCGTACTCCTCTGAGATCAGGCCCACATCGTTGGCCAAAGCCAAGAGCCGGTCCAGCAAAGCGTTGGCATCGTCCTTACGCCCAATCAGATACAGATTGATTACGAACCAGAACGAGCACGTCAGAAACGTACCTTCCTTGCCCGGCAAACCGTCTGTACCCGAGCTCGTATCGTACCGCTGTACCAGGCCGTCCGGCATCAGCTTCCGCTCGATCGCCTCCACCGTGCCGCGAATTCGCGGATCGTCCGGCGGCAAAAACCCGACAATCGCAATCCTGAGACAGGAAGCGTCCAGCTCGTCCGATCCATAACTCTGCACAAAGCTGTTCAGCTTCTTGTTGAAGCCCTTTTCGCACACTTGCTTATGGATTTCATCGCGGTTCTTGATCCATCGCTTCACATCGCCCTGGCCGCCCAGCTCGGCAGAGTTCTTGATCGCGCGATCAAGAGCCGCCCACGCCATCACCTTGGAGTACGTATAGTGCAGCTCTCCTCCGCGCGACTCCCAAATGCCTTCGTCGGGCTCCTTCCAGATATCGCAAAGATGGTCGCACACCGCCGCCTGCATCGACGCCGCACTCACGCGCGTATCTTTTTCCGCGACCGGGGTCTGCACCAGCGCCGTCATCACTTCGCCAAAGACATCCAACTGAAATTGGTCCGCCGCCCCATTGCCGATACGCACCGGCGCTGATCCTTCATACCCCGGCAGCCAGTGCGCGTTCCACTCCGGCAACTCCCGTTCGCCGTTGATCCCGTACATCGTCTGTACCTGGTCCGGCGCACCCGCGATCGCGCGCCGCAACCAATGCCGCCACGCCTCCGCCTCCTGATCGAACCCGGCCTGGATCAGCACCAGGAGCGTAAACGCCGTATCTCGGAGCCAGCAGTAGCGGTAATCCCAGTTCCGCACGCCGCCGATCTCTTCCGGCAGGCCCGCCGTGACCGCGGCTACGATTCCACCGGACCGCGTGTACGTCAACGCCTTCAATGTCAGGAGCGATCGCTCCATCATCTCGAGGTGGGGGCCCTGATAGCAGTGTCTGCCCTGGGCGAGCCAGTCCTTCCAGAACCGCTCCGTCTCGGCCAGCGCGTGCACTTCCTCCGGAGCCTTGGGAATCTGCTCGAGCGACGACATGTACGTCAAGATGAACGACACCTTCTCGCCCTTGTGGACCGCAAACTCCGCAACCGTCGTCATGTCCTCTGCGGACAGCTCAATCTCGCGGCCGGACGAAGCACTCGATCGCAAAACTACCATGTTGTCGCCTGCAATCGCTTGCAGCGCCTTCTCATGTCGAGTGACCCACGGCACCGTCCGCCCATAATCGAACCGGATGGCCAACTCCATCCGCATGCCCACCTCGCCCTCAAGCCCTTCCACGGTTCGTATCACATGCGAGTGGTCTCTTCCCACGGGCATAAAGTCCGTCAGACGCACCTTTCCCCCGGACGTCTCCACCTCGGTCTCGAGCACCATCGTCTGGCGCCGGTACTGACGTACCCGATGCGTTACCTTGCCCTTCGGCGACAAGCTCCAGTACCCGTGATCCTTGGTTCCAAGCAACGCGGCAAAACACGCGACCGAGGCAAAATTCGGCCAGCAGAGCCAATCCAGGGAACCCTCCTTCGAGATGAGAGCCGCCGTCCGGCAGTCGCCGATCATCGCATAATCCTCGATCCGCGCCGCGTGGAGCGGACCCGACTTGGCCTTCTCCACTCGCTTTTGTGCCACTACTGTCTTTGCCACCGCCATCACTCACCTCCGTCCGTTGTCTCGCGCGTCGTCTTCCCCGCCAGGCGGATCGCTGCGCGGCACAGCAACCGCCATCGCCGCCCGCCGCATCTGTACTGGTATGCACACATGTCTGCGCAAACGATCAGGCGTGTGATGCTCCCGTAGAGCTCGAAGATTTTCTTTTAAGCTTCTCGATTGCCTCTCAACAGAACCCGCCAGATCTGGATCCGATGAAACCTCCTGAAGGTCGAACAAGAGTCATCATTGAAGAGGTTCGGCCAGAGGTCGACCACGGTCGATACGCGGTCAAACGCGTGCTCGGCGACACCGTCGAAGTCTCGGCCGCCATCTTTTCCGACGGCCACGATCACGTCGCCGCGCGCCTCCTCTACAAGCGCACCCTCGACGCCGGCTGGCGCGCAACACCCATGACAGCGCTCCCCAACGACCTCTGGACCGGCACCTTCACCGTCGACCAGCCCGGGACCTGGGTCTTTACCATCGAGGGTTGGGTCGACCACTTCGACACCTGGGCCTCCGATCTCACCAAGCGCATCGCCGCGCAGCCCGATCCGCTCCACCCCGACGCCCCCGTCACACCGCAAAACATTCCGCTCGCGCTCCAATCCGGCGCGATCCTGATCGAAGAAGCAGCTAACCGCGCCGGCGCCGCAAAGATCAAACGCGACCGGCAGCTGCTCGCCGAGACCGCCGTCCAGCTCCGCGACCTCGCCACCGCAAACCACGCCGTCTATCAGAACCCGATCACCGCCGAGATCATCGCCGCCGCCGCCCGCCACCCGGACCTTACCTTCAGCACCCGTTACCCGCACGAGCTGCCCGTCTGGGTCGACCGCGAACGCGCCCGGTTCTCCACCTGGTACGAACTCTTCCCGCGCTCCACCTCGCCAATCCACGGCCGGCACGGCACTCTCGCTGACGTGGAACGGCTCCTCCCCGACATCCAGGCGATGGGCTTCGACATCCTCTATCTTCCGCCCATCCACCCCATCGGCACCGCCTTCCGCAAAGGCCCCAACAACAACGTCGAGGCCCAGCCCGGCGACCACGGCAGCCCATGGGCGATCGGCGCCGCGACCGGTGGTCACAAGTCCGTCCACCCCGATCTCGGCACCCTCGACGACCTCGACCACCTCGTGGCTGCCACCCGCGCCCACCGTATGGAACTTGCGATGGACATAGCCTTTCAGTGCTCGCCCGACCATCCCTGGGTTAAAGAGCACCCGGACTGGTTCCAGCACCGCCCGGACGGCTCCATTCAGTACGCTGAAAATCCGCCCAAGAAGTACCAGGACATCTACCCGCTCAACTTCGAATCTACCGACTGGCGCGGACTCTGGGACGAGCTCCTCTCCGTCTTCGAGTTCTGGATCGAGCACGGCGTCGAGGTCTTCCGCGTCGACAACCCGCACACCAAAGCTCTGCCCTTTTGGGAGTGGGTCATCACCGTCGTCCACTCGAAACACCCCGGCGTCCTCTTTCTTGCCGAGGCCTTCACCCGCCCGCACGTCATGTACTCGCTCGCCAAGGCCGGATACACCCAGTCCTACACCTACTTCACCTGGCGAACCGAAAAGGCCGAGATCCAGCAGTACCTCGAAGAGATCACGCAGCCACCCGTGTCGGACTTCTTCCGCCCGAACTTCTGGCCCAACACCCCTGACATCCTCCACGCCGCGCTCCAGACCGGCGGCCGACCAGCATTTATGCAGCGCTTGATCCTCGCCGGGACCCTCGCCGCGAACTACGGCATCTACGGCCCAGCCTACGAGCTCGGGGAAAACACCCCCATGAAGCCCGGCGCCGAAGAGTACCTCAACAGCGAAAAATACGAGATCCGCCAGTGGGACCGCAAGGCCCCGCACACCATCGCGCCTCTGGTCACACGCATCAACCAGATCCGCCACAGCAACCCGGCCCTCCAATCGAACGAGCGCCTCCACTTCCACCCGGTCGACAACCCACACCTGCTCTGTTACTCCAAGTCAACCGCCGACGGCTCCAACATCATCCTCGTCGCGATCAACCTCGACCCCACACAGGAGCAGGCCGGCTGGATCGAACTCGACCTCAAACACCTCGGCGTCCCTTACCACCAGAACTTTGACGTCGAGGACCTGCTGACCGGCACTCACTACACCTGGCGCGACCGCTCAAACTTCGTCGCCCTCCGGCCGGAGGTCCTTCCCGCGCACGTCTTTCGTCTCACCGTCCCGGCCTGAGGTCACGTCTGCCCCTAGCGCGTTACTTGGTCTGAACCAGCGTCCGATACAGCTCAAGATAGGCCCTCGCCATGCGCTCCGAAGTCAGGGTCTCGGCAAACGCCTTGCCCGCTCGGGCAAGCGATGCCCGCCGCTCTGAATCCGTGAGCAGGCCCTCGATCGCCCCCGCCAGAGCTGTAGGATCCGCGCCCGGAACCAGCATTCCAGCCTCGCCATTCTGCAGCGTAAATCGATTCGGTGGAATATCCGTGGCAATGCACGCGCATCCGCTCGCCATCGCTTCCAGCAACGAGATCGGCAGACCCTCGTTGCGCGTGGCAAGCACCTTGATGCTCATGCGCCGCAACAGGTCCGGCACGTCCAGACGATTGCCGAGCAGGTGAAAGTTCGATGCCGCAAGCGACTTAATCTCGGCCTCGAGCAAAGGCCGATTGACACCGTCGCCAATACTTACGAAATGCACGTCCGGAAACTTCGCTTCGAGCAGCTTCGCCGCACGGATAAACGTGATCTGGTCCTTCGGCGGAGACAGCCGCGCGACCATCCCGACCACCGTCGCACCCGTCGGAATCCCCTCAATTTCGACCGGCTGAGCACCCGCAAGCCGCGAAAGATCGATGCCGTTCGGAATGCAGCGGATCTTCCGGCGAGGGACGTTCACCCACTTCGCGATGTACTCATCGATCTCCGGTGTCAGCACAACCACGCGCCGCGTAAACATCGTCGCAACCCGGTGCTTCGGAAACAACCGCCGCATCTGGTTCGCGTGATGCGTGTGAACCAGCGGCGTACGTGTGCTGAACGCCGCCAGCGAGGCGGGCAGCCAGACGCCCCAGTGCGAGTGCAAAATATCGACCGGGTGCGCTCGCAGATGAGCCCGGACCGCCGCCACCTGCGCCCGCAGCGACGGCCCGCTGCGGAGGTGATGGACCGGCAACCCAAGCGCCCGGGCCTTGCCATCGAGAGCGCCCTCCCCGTACATGGAGCCGATATGGACATCGTGACCCGCCCGCTTCTGCTCGCGCGCAAGGTCGAGCATCATCACCTCGGAGCCGCCCAGATCGAGAAGATGGTTGATGTGCAGAATGCGCAGCGGCCGCCCGGCGCCGTCGGCCGGCGTGGGTGAGGCGAGGTCGACCGCCGATGTGCTGCGTTGCTCCGTCGTCAAAAAGTGCTCCTCCGGTCCGACTCCACTCCCGTATTGTAGCGAGCGTCACTGGCAGCACCGCCGTCCAGAGAAAGAGGTTCCGCGCGGCGTCACAGCTGATTAGAAAATCCGATCGCCCTGCTGAGGAATTTTGATTAGCTCAATTCCAGACCTCTCGGGTAGATTGAAGAGACTAACTGTCAAATTTGTCCGTTCGATGTCTTCCTACAGGCCGCGCACGGTCTTGGCAGGTCATCCTTTTTCGCTCTTGCTCCTGGCCCGTGTCTTGCGTTTTGCGCCAAGTTTTCCCGGCTCCTGACGTAAGGGATCGACCTCTTCTCTTTTTGCTTTTGGAACTGTCAGCAAACGTTTGGATCTGCGAGGTGTGGTTAACGATGGGGATTTCTAGGCGTGACTTTTTGGCGCGGGTCGGGCAGGCGGGTGGGTACAGCGCCGCGTTCGTGGCAATGCAGGGCATCGGTCTCATGCCGGAGCGGGCCATCGCGGCCGAGCCGATCCAGGCAGCGCCCGGCTCGGGCAAAGGCGTCAAGGTAGTCATTCTGGGCGGTGGCATCGCCGGCCTGGTGGCGGCGTATGAGATGCGTGCTCTGGGCTATCAGGTCACAGTGCTCGAGGCGCGCGAGCGACCCGGTGGACGCAACTGGACGGTGCGCCCAGGCGACAAGATCGTGCTTGACGACGGCACCGTGCAGACGTGTCAGTGGGACCCCGGCCACTACCAGAACTTCGGTCCGGCACGCCTGCCCTCCATTCACCCCACCATCCTCGGCTACTGCCGCAAGCTCGGTGTGGATCTTCAGGTCGAGGTCAACATGAGCCGCTCCGCGCACCTGCAGAATGACGCCGCGATGGGCGGCAAGCCGGCGGTTATGCGGCAGGTGGTCAACGATACGCGCGGGCATGTCAGCGAACTTCTCAGCAAATGCGTCAGCGCAGGCGGCCTGGACGCGGATCTGACCAAGCAAGACCGCACCCGCATGTTGGATTTCCTTCGCATCTACGGCTCGCTCGACGAGGCCGGCAAATACAACGGCAGCGACCGCGCAGGCTACGCAAGGACCGCCGGCGCAGGCAACGAGGCCGGTGTGCTCAGCGAGCCGATCGACATGAAGACCCTGCTCGCCGCCGAGTTCTGGCAGGGCATCATGTTCGACGAGCAGTTCGACATGCAAGCAACCATGTTCCAGCCCGTCGGCGGCATGGACCGCATCCCGTATGCCTTCGCAAAGTCGCTCGGCGACCTTGTCCAGTACAACGCACCCGTCACCGAAATCCGCAAAACCGGAAAAGGTGTCCGCGTCGCTTACACACGAAACGGCGCTCCGGCCACCATCGAGGCAGATTACTGTATCTGCGCCATGCCGCTCACGATTCTGAAGACGACGCCCAACGACTTCGACGCGCCGCACAAAAAAGTGATCGATGATTGCACCTACTCGTACGCGTACAAAGTGGCGTGGGAGAGCCGGCGCTTCTGGGAGCAGGAACAGAACATCTACGGCGGCCTCGAATTCGTCAACGTCGGCTGCAGTCCGATCTGGTTCCCCTCCTGGGGCCTCTTCACCGATCGCGGCATCGCCGTAAGCGGCTATACGGACGAGCGCTCGTCCCCATTCGGCAAACTGCCGATGCAGGCCAAGTTCGACGAGAGCCGCAAATCCATGGAACGTCTGCACCCCGGGTACGGCAAGGAACTCGAAAAGCCCATGTACGTCGGCTGGGGCAAGGTGCCGCACAACCAGGGATCGTGGATTCGCAGCTACGTTCCAGGCGAAGTTCGTGGACCGGGCATGCGCGTCCGGCCACAGACAGGACAGAACGCCCATCCGACAGCCTCGCGCACACAGACCAACGAAGGCTACGAGGTCATTATCCAGGCAGACGGCCCGATCTACTTCTGCGGCGATCATGCCAGCCACATCGTCGGCTGGCAGGAGGGCGCAGCCCTCAGTTCGCTGCGCGCAATCGGGTTGATCGGCGACCGCGTCAAGGCGGCTCGGCTTGGCTCGGGCGTAGGCGCCGGAGTTTCGGCCTAACCGGTTTTCACGGAAACAGAACAGATGTCTTTGGAGGCTGTACTGATGATGAAGTTCCAGAAATTTGTGGCGGTCTCGGCGATGTTGGCCGGTGCTTGTGTAGCGCAAGGCCAAGTGACGGTGAAGCACATTCAGACGGAGAAGTCGCCCATAGCGACCGGCGTCTGGGCCGGAGATACGTTTTACCTGAGCGGGCAGCTCGCAAGTCCGATCACCGCCGCCGATGCGACCAAGGGAACCGCCGCCGACTACGGCGACACCAAGGCACAGGCCGCCAGCATCTTTCCCAAAATCCAGAAGCTCTTGCAGGATCAGGGCCTCGATATGAAAGATGTCGTCAAAATGACGGTCTTCCTGGGACCCGACCCGAAGACCGGCAAGCTCGACTTCGCCGCCATGCAAAGCGAGTACGTGAAGTACTTCGGAACCGCGGCACAGCCGAACAAGCCGGCGCGCAGTGCGTTTCAGGTAGCCGCTCTGGCAGCTCCGTGGGCCTTGTTGGAGATCGAAGTCATCGCGGTACGCAGCAAGTAATTCCGCGGACAGCGAGTAAGTCCACTACGCACCAGCAGCGGTCCAAAATAGAGCAAGGCCCCGGAATCTCGATCCCGGGGCCTTGCTGTTGTTAGCGCAATTGCCGCTTACGAGAGGTAAGCCGGTTCGACGATCGGCGTGTGGAGCGAGGCCGTTGTCGGGCCGGCGTCCATCGTCTGCTTGAACGCAGTACGGAACTGCGCCATCTCATCCGCCGTCCCGACCGTGATCCGCACCGTGTTCGGCCAGATCGGCCAGGTCCTGCCGATATAGATATTCCTCGCCTGCATGTCCTTCATGAACTGCCGTCCGTTGCGTCCGGTGTCGATCATGAAGCAATTCGACTGCGATCCAGGCAGCACCTTGTAGTTGTTCTGCTGCAGCCAGGCAATCGTCTCCGTACGAATGTTGCCGATAATCTTCTTGCGCGTGGGGATCAGCTGCGGATCGAGCAGACTCACGTTCGCCGCAATGGAGCCAGTGATGGGCATCGCGTTCTGGCCGAAGGGCTGCAGCTTGACCAGCAGGTCCGGGCGGCCCACGGCGTACCCGCACCGGATGCCCGCCATACCGTAAATCTTCGAGAACGTCCGTATGACGATCAGGTCCTTGCCGGCGGCCACCTGGTCGATCACAGTGGGCGCGTCCGACAGGTGGATATACGCTTCATCGACCAAGAGAATCGAGCCCTTGGGCTTGTTTTCAAGCGCAAAGAGGATGTCCTCGCGAGGCGTCAGCGTCCCGGTCGGATTGTTGGGATTGCAGATGTAGATGAGGCCGGCGTTCGGATTGGCCGCGACCAGACCTTTCACGTCGTGAGTGTAGGTCGCCGTGAGTGGAACCTTCGACACCTTCGCTCCGGTCACCTTCGCGCCGCGTTCGGCAGCTTCAAAAGTGGGATCGGGAACAACCAGACCGCGATCCGGAGAGGTAAACGCAAGCACCGTGTAATGCAGCGGTTCGGACGACCCGGCGTAGATGCTGATGTGGTCCTCAGGGACCCCGAGTTGGGAAGAGAGGGTCTTGGTGAGCTTGTCCGTTTCGCCGTCAATATCGTAGCGACCGCCCTTCGGAGCGATCGTGGCGATAGCCTCGCATGCGGCTTTACACGGGCCGAGCGGATTCTCGTTCGCGTTGATCAGAACCGCGCCCGGGGGCATCGCGGTGCGAGCGCGACGCGTGGTAGCCCCCGTCTGCGCCGCAGCCGATATCGATCCTGCTTTGGGCGCCGTCTGCTGGGCGGCAAGGGCGAAGTGAGCTTCAGTAAGGATGGGCACGGAGGCGGCGGCGACCGAAGCCATCCGCATAAAGGAGCGGCGTGAGACGGGAGATATTTCCTTTGTAAGATCCATGATGGCTCCTGTTTTGGGGAAGAGTGAGATGAATGCGAGATTCGGTTGCTGAAGACGTTGGCAGATCTCTAAAGCAAAGTTACAACCCTGAACGTGTCGCTGATAACACAGACTGTACCGCACATCGCAAGCTTTAGGGAGAAGGTTTGGGGTAATACGCCTGAAAATCGTTCTGTCATCCCTATCGCCAAGCTAGAACATCCCAGCCTGATTCATTTAGTGAGCCATCCTGATAGAAAAAATCGCGTTGACTTCCAATCGACCCTTGTCTACGCTCGGCTTCATTACCAAAAACACACTTTCTCCCGTTCACGGAGGCTGGATCGGCTTGGGCCTTCAGAGGCCGAAGTGTCGTTGAAATGTCCCCTCGGCAAGAAGATCGGGACGAGGCGTTCCTTCCCGACCAACTTGACTTAGCTGTCTGACTTAGTATCTGGAGACCAAACGTACATGATAAAGATGCATAAAGGTTGGTTCAAAGTAGCTTTGATTGTAGCGCTGCTCAGTGTCGGAAGCATCTGCGGCTTCGGTCAGTCCTACTATGGAACCTTGAAGGGATTGGTTACCGACGCACAGGGTGCTGCCATCGGCGGCGCGGCGGTCACTCTGACAGACCAGGCGACCACAATCAGCCGCAGAGGTGTCACCAATGGCTCAGGGGAGTACGTGTTCAGCGCGATCGATCCGGGAACCTTTACCGTCACGGTAACTTCCCCGAACTTCAAAACATATGAAGAACGAGGAATTATTGTCGCCACCCAGCAGACCGTAACGACCGACGTGAAGCTGGAAGTCGGATCTACCACCCAGACCGTGGAAGTCAGCACAGCCGAACCACTTATCGACACATCGACAGCGTCGAACGGGCAGGTCTTCGATGCGCAGCAGCTTGAAGACTTACCGAACCTTGGCCGAAACCCATTTCTCCTCGTCAAACTCGACACAAATGTAGCGGCCGTGGGCGACCCAAGATTCAATCGGTTTCAAGATCAGTCCGGATCTTCGGCGATCTCTGTCGACGGTGGTCCCATCAACGGAAACAACTACGAGATTGACGGCGTGCCTATCACAGATCTCTATAACCGCGCCGTAATCATTCCATCGGTCGATGCGGTCCAGGAGATGAAGATCCAGACCAATACCTACAACGCGGAGATGGGTCGGACCGGCGGTGGAAACTTCAACACACTCCTGAAAAGCGGAACCAATGCACTGCACGGCAATCTGCTTGGAACCACGCGGCAGACAAACTGGTCTGCCAACACCTGGAATAATAATTACTCGGGGAAAGGTCGCCCTGATATCACGGAGTACACCTACGAAGGTTCGGTCGGCGGCCCGATCTGGATTCCTAAGGTCTACAATGGCCGCGATAAGACATTTTTCTGGATGACGGAGGAGGGATACCGGCAGAGATCGCCTCTAGGCGACAACTACTATCTTCCCTCCGCGCTTGAGCGAGTTGGTAACTTCTCGCAAACCTATATCGCGTCCGGCAAACTCCTGACAATCTACGACCCAGCTACAACCGACGCCTCCGGCAATCGGACTCCATTTTCCGGAAACATCATTCCTGCAGGCAAACTGTCATCCGTCGGCCTCGCCATGCTCACAGCTCTGCCAGTCTGTGGAAACGGCTGCACGCCCGGCCAGACCTATGGCTCCGCGAACTTTCATCCAACCGACTCGCTAGGCGACCGCGCGGATGAGTTTATTGCGAAAGTAGATCACCAGATGACCAAATGGTGGCAAGCTAACGTCTCCTACATGCACTACGGCTCCAAGGAGCCGGGAGGCGATCCCCTAGGTTCGTTCGCCGGAGATGTTCACTCCTACCTGTTGTTTCGCAAGGTGGACGCGACGACCGCAAACAGCGTAATCACCATCAATCCCTCGACGGTCGCAACGGTCGGCTTTGGATTCAATCGCTTCCCCAACAACACGCTGGATCTGACCTCGAACTATGATCAAGCGCAGCTAGGTCTGCCTGCTTCCTACGTCAACGGTCTTCAGAAGAAGGCCTTCCCCCGACTCACCTTCTCGCAAATCGGAACCCAAATCGGAACTAACAACTCCGGACCCGCGGTCTTTTACTCGCGTAACTTCGTCGTAGGAATTTCTAAAAGTCTCGGCAAACAAGCGATCAGCGTCGGCTACGTTTATCGCTCAATGAGTGTAAATTTTACCAACATCAGTAACGGCAACGGTTACTTCACCTTCAACAATACTTTTAGCTCGGCGAACGCGAACGCGAAGACAGTAGGGGGAGTAGCCACGGGCGCCGATGTAGCCGATCTTCTTCTCGGAGACCCTACCAGTGGTCAGGTCCAGGTTGCAACACCGCTGGCTCTAAACGTTCCTTACAACGCGGGTTATATCCAGGATGACTACCGCCTCACCAACACACTGACCATCAATGCAGGTCTCCGTTATGAGTATGAACCGGGGATTCATGAACGAAACAACCACTACGCCGTCGGCTTCGATCGATCTGTCACGAATCCGATCTCCGCGACCTCGGGTGTCCCGACCACCGGCGGCATCATGTTCGCTGGGCAAAACGGCTATCCAACCACCTGCTGCAACAACAGCGACACCAAATTCGCTCCGCGGTTCGGCATAGTGTACGCGCTTGATCCAAAAAGTGTAGTACGCGCGGGATATGGTCTCTTTTACGCGCCAATCTACTACTCGACTAGTGCAAGTCTGGCGCCAGGTTACGTTGCCACAACGACCTACGTGGCTTCCAACGATAACTTCAATACACCGGCCAACAATCTATCCAACCCCTACCCCGGCGGGTTGAACCAGCCAGTCGGGAACACTCTGGGCCTGAAGCAGGGATTGGGTGACTCCGTGTCGACGATAGACCAGGGTCGGCGTTCCCCCTATGTGCAGCAGTACTCGCTCGATATCGAACGCGAAATGCCGTACGGGCTGGCGCTGCAGATCGGGTACGTCGGATCCAAGGGCAAGAACCTCCTTCCAGGAAATGGTACGACTTACAATATCGACCAAGTCAACGTAGGGGCAATTCCGTACGGTGTCGGAACCTGTCCCGCTAATTCATCTAACTTGTCGGTCGGAAGCTTCCTGAAAGCAACCAGCCCTAACCCGTACTACAGCAAGGGCGGCACGGGCGTGATTGGAAGTTCAGCGATCTCCAATGCGCAGCTCTGCAAGCCTTTTCCGGAGTTTGGCTCGGTCAATGTCCAGCCTAGCTCGGCTAAGTCGCTCTATAACTCACTCATCGTCAAAGTACAAAAGCAGATGGCGCACGGTCTGGATTTCGTGATGGGGTATACGTGGTCCTCGGACTGGGATTCGAACTTCGGAACGGGAAGTTCACTGAACCCGGGCCAGAACGGGCCGCAGGATGTCTATCACCTCAACCAGGAGTATGCGCGAGCGATCAACAACATCCCACAGCGCTTCACGTTTGGTGGAACCTACCAGCTTCCTTTCGGCCGCGGCCGGGCATTTCTATCCGGAAACCGCTGGGTCGATCTCGCAGTCGGTGGGTGGAACCTGAACTCGACTCTCATCGCTCAGACCGGCGGTCCGATCGCGGTTCGGCTGAACACCAACGATAACAGCACCGCCGGAACCGCAACGCAGCGGCCGAATTTGGTGCCGGGCGTGAACACCTGCACCTCGGGCACGGTACAACAGAGGCTCGGTCAAGGTGGGCGGCAGCCTTACCTGAATGCTGCAGCGTTTGTGGCGCCAGGCGTCGGCCAGGATGGAAACGCGCCGCGAACGTTGCCAGGATGCTCGTCGCCGGCGTACCGGGATGTCGACGCTTCGGTGTTCAAGGACTTTGCGGTTGAGCGTGCAACCATACAATTCCGCGCAGAGTTCCTGAACGCGACCAACACGCCCCAGTTTGTGGTCCCAAATGGAAACCTGGCTCTCGGTGCGAGTTCGTTCGGGCAGGTCTCCACCAATGCCATCAACTTCCCGCGGTTGATTACGCTCGGCGGGAAGATCCTTTTCTAAGAAGCTCTACCCCCTGGAGAGGCGCTGGCTTCGGCCGGCGCTTTTTTTTGGCCTAAGACTCGACCCATCTCGATAGCGAGCGCTAACCGGATGTTCGCTGTCATCTAGATCTGGTGGAGAAACTCTTCAAGCAGGTTGCCAGCGACGGCTGCCCGGTACCTGGCGGTGGATCGGATGTCGTCGATGGGCCTCGCTTCGGCCTGGACAGCGTGGCGGGCCGCGGCGATGGTCTCCTGTGTGAGCGGGCGATGGAGCAGGGCCTGCTCCGCCGCATCCAGGCGGAGAGGCCGGTCGCCAAGCGATGCAGCGGCGATGCGAATATCTGTAACCGTGGTTGTTCCATTCTCTGTCGTGGCGTGCGCGACGGCGGCGAGCGCCACCTTGGAGATGGCCTGCGCGTTGCGTGTCCCTACTTTGCGGATGTAGGTTTTGTATCCGTTCCAGTTACGTTTCAGATCTACGCAGTAGATGATCTCGTCAGGCGCGAGCGCTGTGCGCTTGTAGCCAAGGTGGAAGCTCGTGTAAGGCAGCGTGCGCGGACCTCGCTCGGCCGAGAGCAGGGTCACAGACGCGTTGTAAGCAAGCAGGGCGGGCGGGGTATCGGCTGCAGGGGAGGCGTTCGCAATGTTGCCCCCCAGGGTGCCGCGGTTCTGGTTCGCGATCGATCCGGTCCAGCTAGCCGCCTGCGCCAGCAAGGGCAGATCGGAAGCCACGGCCGCGTGCCGGCGAATATCGGTGAAAGTGGTTCCCGCGCCGAGAGTGATGGTGTCCGGGCTGACCTCGATGAAGCGCAGATCGCCGAGGTGATGCATGCTCAGGAGCGGCTTGACCGGAAGTCGCCCGGTGTTGAGCGCGACCATCAGTTCGGTGCCGCCCGCGAGCAGCGTGTGCCGCCCGGGGTGGTCGCGCAGTATTGCAAGCAGGTCCGAGAGGGTCGCCGGAGCGGTAAGCGTGTAGAGGGCTGGGTCGGAGCGCATTCTTATGGTGCTCGCTTTGCAGCCGCGAGCTCGACCGCTTCAAAGATGCGCATATATCCCGTGCATCGGCACAGATTGCCGGCGAGGCCTTCCTGTATTTGTAACCGAGTCGGTTGCGGATGCGTTTCGAACAGATGGTGCGTTGCGAGGATCATGCCGGGAGTGCAGATGCCGCACTGCGCTCCACCGGCCGAGAGGAAGCACTGCTGTATCGGCGCGAGCGTCTCGCCGATGGCGATGCCCTCGATCGTGGTAATCGTGCTGCCTTCGGCCTGAAGAACCGGAACCAGGCAGGAGTTGACGAGGTCGCCGTCTAGCAGCACAGAGCACGAGCCGCACTCGCCTTCGCCGCAGCCCTCCTTTGTGCCGGTGAGGTGGAGATCCTCGCGCAGCACGTCGAGAAGCCGCTTCATCGCGGGTGCCCGAACGGTCGCGGCTGCACCGTTAATGGTGCATAGAACAGTTACCGGCGGTGAGCTATCTGCCATAGATCCTCGACCAGAATAAAGAAGGCGACCAGCGCGCCCAAGAGGCCGAAAGCGCGGTAGGCCAGGGTAAAGGTAAGGTCGCCCGGCCGGGCAACGTCGCGGCGAAGAATAACGTTTGTCATGCGAATCGGGTCGACGACCACCGCTGTGCAAAGCGCAAAGACGAGAACCGCAAACAGCGCACCGAAGCGTGCATGGACCAGGCTCATGCGGTCTGCCCGCTCGATGTCTGGGGCGATGTCAACACTGGGATGTTCTCAGTCTCCGGGCTGAAGTACGGTCCAGCAAGCTCCGGGTCGAGAGCTTCGCTGCCTGAGCCGGGAGTCCGCGTCATGCGCTCGAAGATATCTTCCGGAAGCAGCGGAATCTCGGTGAAGCTGATGCCGGTCGCGTGCTCGATCGCGTTCAGGATCGCCGGCGCGGGTCCGTCCATCGGCAGTTCCCCGATGCCCTTCGCGCCGAACGCCCCGTGGATCGACGGTGTCTCTTCAAAGTGGACATGGATCGGCGGCAGGTCGGCCGAGGTCGGCATGATGTAGTTGGTCATCTGGTTGTTCGCGAGATGGCCGCGCTCCCACACGCACTTCTCGTACAAAGCATAGCCGATACCCTGCGCCACGCCGCCTTCGATCTGGCCCCGCGCAAGCGTCGGATGCAGCACACGCCCAACCTCCTGCAAGGCGTGGAAGTCGGTCACGGTGGCCGCGTACGTCCGCGTATCTACCGCGACCTCGGCCACGTACACCGCCCAGGCATAGGCCGGGTAGGCGTCCCCGCGATACTGATCGTCGTCCCAGAAGATTGGCGGAGCATCGGCCGGCAGCTGATACCGCGCGCTGGTCCGCAGCGGGCCGACTTCAGCCAGATACTTTTTCCCGGCACGCCGGAAGTCGTCTGGGCTGTACTCCTGAGCCAAATGGCCGCTGCCCACCAACGTGCCGCAGAGCTTCTCGGCCGCCTGTTCGACCAGCTTGCCGACGATCATCGCGGTGCGACTGGCCACCGTCGGTCCGGAGTTCGGGACGTTGTTGGTGTCCACCGGCGCGACGAGAATATCCTCGTACGGCAGCCGCAGCGTCTGAGCAGCAACCTGCGCCAGGATAGTGTTGGTCCCCTGCCCGAACTCCGTCGAGGACACCAGCAAGCGAGGCCGCGCATCATGTTCCGCCGCAAGTTCGATCTCGACCACAGAGTTCAAGCGGCGCTCTCCCGACCCCGTAAATCCAGCTCCGTGAAAAAAGGTCGCAAACCCGATTCCACGCTTCACCGGGCTCGTCGAATTGGTCCGATCGAACTCCGCGCGCTTCACGTGATACTCCGATTCCGCAAGCGCTCGCGTCAGCAGCCCCTGCATGTCGACCGGATCGGTCAGCAACTGGCCGGTGGCGGTGTGGTCGCCGGTCGCGAGAAAGTTGCGGCGCCGAAGATCTTCCGGAGACAGCCCAACCGCCGCGGCGATCCGGTCCATGTGCCGCTCCAGCGCAAACAGCGACTGCGGCGCGCCAAAGCCGCGAAACGCTCCATGCGGCGGCAGATTGGTTGCCAGCGCCTTCGCCCGGACCGTCAGGTGCGGCCAGTGGTACGGTCCCGGCGCGTGGATCGTGCCGCGCGAAAGCACCACCGGCGACAGCGTGGCATACGCTCCGCCATCGATCGTAAACTCGATCTCGCCGGCCAGCAGCTTGCCTTCCTTAGAGACCGCCGTCCGGTGCCGCGTTCGGCTTGGATGCCGCTTCGTGGTCGCCGCCATATCCTCGGCGCGGTCGTAGGTGATCTTCACCGGATGCCCCGACTTCATCGCCAGGAGCGCCGCGTGCGCGCCGATGACCGAAGGGAAATCTTCCTTGCCACCGAAGGCCCCACCCGTCTCGGTCTGAAGGACGCGGCAGCGCTCCGCCGGCAGGTTGAAGACCAGCTCCAGCGCATGGACGACGTAAAACGGACACTGCATCGAGCCGCGCACCGTAACCGACTCGACTGACCCATCGGGCGCGCGGTGACAATCCCCGATGACGCCGTTGTTTTCAATGTAGAGCTGCTCCTGGGCGCCCGTCCGGTAGGTCATTTCAACGACATAGTCGGCGGTCCGAAACGCCTCCGCGATGGCAGCCTCATGACCGGCCTCCGACGCGCGCTCGGCCCCGGAGGTCATCGTGTACGTCTTGAACGTGTTCGGGTGCGCTTTCAATCCATCTGACCCGGCAGCGCCCGTGTGGCTCCAGATCACACGGTCCAGGTCCCCGCTCGCAATCGCCGCCTCGGACTCCTCGATCGTGAAGACAGCAGGCAACTCCTCGTACGTGATGTGGACTCCCGCCAGAGCCGTGAGCAGAGCGGGCTTGCTCGGATGCGCCAGCAGCAGGATCGGCTCTTCCGGGTGATTCACCAGAGCATCGGCCAGACACGGATGATCCTTGCCTAGATGCACAATGCAGTTCTCCCCCGGGATGTCGGCCGCCGCTACCACCGTGTACTCGTGCCACGAGACGGCGGGGTCAAACGTTATCGAAAGTATGCGTCCGCGGGCAATGGTCGATCGAACCGTCGCGCCAAACCACATATCCGGCAGCGTCAGGTCATCCACATACTGCGCCTGCCCCAGAACTTTGGCAGCGCCCTCCTTACGGTCGGGTGAGGTGCCGACGATCGGGCCGACGATCTGTGGGGCGGAGGTCATTCTGCAGATGTTTAGAGCATAACGGCAAACCGGGAAGATCAGGAGACCTTCGACTCCGGCATTGCTCCGGGGAAACTTCGCTTCGGGAATGCGACAGGACGGAACCAGCCTTGCCACGCGCGAAGCGACGCCGTCCTTTGCATCCAACTAGCCTGCTTGTGTTGCAAGAACCGGAGGAGGCTGTCATGGGTTGGACTGAGCGTGGTTTGAGTCGGCGAGAGTTTGCGCGGTTGGGAGCGATGGGTGCGGCGGCGGGTCTCTCGCACGCGATGCTGGGGCAGACGGCCCAAGACGCACAGCAGCAGCCATCCCAAACCGCACAGACCTCAGACACCCAAGGCTCAGGCACCCAAGGTTCAGGCCGCCGCATCGGCTACGCCATCATCGGCCTCGGCGAGATCGCCAAGCACTTCATGGCCGGGTGCCGGCAGTCGCAGCACTCGCAGGTCACGGCCCTCGTCAGCGGCGACCGTGCCAAGGCTGAGCGCATCGCAGCCGACTACAGTGTGCCCAAAGAGTCCATCTACACCTACGAGGACTTCGACCGCATTCGCGACAATAAAACAGTCGACGCCGTCTACGTGGCCCTGCCAAACAGCATGCACGCCGACTTCACCATCCGCTCCGCCAAGGCCGGCAAGCATGTGCTCTGCGAAAAGCCGATGTCCGTCTCGGTCAAGGAGGCCGAGCAGATGATCGCCGCCTGCCGGGCCGCCAACGTCAAACTCATGATCGCCTACCGCATGCACTACGACCCCCTCACGCAGGAGGCGATCGGCTACATCCGCAACGGCCAGATCGGACAAGTGCAGGCGATCGAGAGCGCGTTCGGCTTCGATTCAAAGCCCGGCGTCTGGCGGCTCAACAAGAAGCTCGCCGGAGGCGGCCCACTCGTCGACGTGGGCATCTACAGCCTCAACGCAACACGCTATCTCACGGGCGAAGAGCCTGCCGAGTTCCGCGCACTCTGGGCGACACGCGACCACGACGGCCGCTTCAACGAGGTCGAAGAAACGTTGACCTGGAACACGCGCTTTCCGTCGGGAATCCTGGCCGCCTGCAGCACCACCTACGGCGCCCAGATGGAAGGCTTCTTCAAGGTGCACGGCTCCAAGGGATGGGTCGCGATGGAACCGGCGTTTTCCTACGAAGGCCTGAAGCTCCGCGCAAAACTCAGCGGCCAGCAGGAGCCGATCGAAAAATCCACCACCTACAAAGACCCCACACAATTCATGTGGGAGGCCGACCACATGGCCGAGTGCATCTTCAACAACCAGACCCCGAAGACCTCAGGCGAAGAGGGCCTGAAGGACATGCAGGCCATGACCGCAATCTACAAAGCCGCAGGTCTGAAGATGCTCGGCCTCTAAGAGCCTGTTCACGATCTTCTGAGTATCAGGACGAGGAAGGCGAGGTGGA
>CAXTYQ010000019.1:0-47939 GCA_964248505.1 uncultured Acidobacteriaceae bacterium | reverse complement strand
ACTGTCTGCTCCGGTCGAGATGACACAGCTATAGCTATACGTAAACTGCTCTAGTCTAGAGATCGGGAGAAGCTGGTCATGGAGACGGGCAGAGCCTCTTCCTTATTCCAGTTTAGAAGAATTGACCGGCCTTTACGCCACGTTGTCTTGGCTTGTTCTACGCAGGCAGCAGCTTGGTCCACTGCTCTGATTCTGCGACCTGTTTCAGAATGGCGTTTCGACGCATGAGAAGGTTTCGCATGTACCGCTTGAGTACCATCATCTCAGCCAGTGGCCCAAGGAGAGGGAATGGCGCCGCAAAAACGAACCGGTCCTTCATTTCGGTTCTGTCATGGGAGAGTGCCGTGAAGAAGTGGTCGTGCTGCATCGACTGGAACGCTCCCTCGATCATGGTGTCCTGAAAGTAGAGAGGCCGGTCGTAAGCGGTTATGCCTGCTGGCGAGATGCTGCTTCACTCCGAAATGGGTGGCTCTCCACCTTACGAACTCTCCCGGTCCGATCAATCCAGAAGTTACGCCTCCCACGGCCTGCTCCCCGGTCTGCTCGGTTCCTAGCAGGTGGACCTCGATGCTTCGAGAGAGGTCGAAACAGCGCTCGATGGGAGCTTCGATTCTTGTGCACAGATTGAGTTCGACCATTGCCTACTCCGGGATTGGTTCCACCTGCGGTTCGTGGAGGAGGGTGAGGGCGTGGCGGTAGCCGTGGAGGGTGCCGACGTCCACGTAGGAGCTGCCTGCCTGCAGGCCTACGGCGCGGCCGCCCTGTGCCAGGTAGGCGTTGACGAGGGTTCCGAGGTACTCGTCGTTGCGACCGGGTTGGGACCACAGGGTGTGCAGATCGCGGAAGACCTGGCCGGGCATCTTGAGGGCTCCCCAGATCCAGCGGGAGCGTGGGTGCGGCTGCTTGACCTCGACCGTTTGGACGTTGCCGAGGGCGTCGGTGACGACGGCGTCGAAGAGTTCGGGGTGGTCGACGGGGAAGAGGAGAAAGGAGAGGACATCGTCGGGGAGCTGGGCGAGGGCGTCTTCGGGGAACCAGACGGTGTCGGGGAGGCCGATGGCTACGGGCTCGTCGGGTGGGATGACGGGGAGGGCGCGGAAGAGCGCGTCGCAGAGGCCACCGGGCGAGGGCTGGACGGCGTAGACGATGTCGGCACCCCAGATGCGCGATCCGAAGTAGGCGAGGATGTCGGATTTGCCGGGCGAGATGACGAAGCAGAGCTTGGTGGCGCCGCCGGCGATGAGTCGCTCGACGAGGTACTCGGAGACGGCGCGGGGGCGCTCGGCGCCGGCTTCGACGCGGGAACCGACGGGAAGGAGTTCTTTGGAGAAGGCAAGCGGCTGGATGCGGCTGCCGGTGCCCGCGGCTGGGATGATGCCCCACATGGATGGTGGTTTCCTGGTCGGTTGCGGTTGGTTTTAGCTTTTAGCTTCTAGCTGCTAGCTGCTAGCTGCTAGGGAGAGATGTCTGGACGGGGTGATGGTGGGTGCGGTTTCTGGCGAGGAGCCGCAGAGGGCTTCGAGCTGCTGGACGCGAGCTTCGGCGGTGTGCTCTTCCAGAGTTCGGGCGCGCGCGGCTTTGGCGATGCGGTCTAGTTCCGTGTCGGAGAGCGAGAGTGCGTCGAGGACGTCGGCGGTGGTGCGGGCGGGGAGGATCTCCTCGCCTGGGGTGAAGAAGGAGCTGAGGCCCTCCCATGTGTCGGAGACGATGGGTGTGCCACAGCCGGCGGCTTCGAAGAGGCGACCGGAGGGGCAGAAGCCGTAGTCGGCCATGGCCTGGCGGGTGACGTTGAGGGTGAGGCGGGAGGAGCAGAAGAAGCCGGGGTGCTCCGCGGGCGGCATGTGCTGGACGAAGTAGAGATTGGGCACCCAGGGGAAGGTGTCGGGGTACTGGGCTCCGCCGATGACGAAGCGGCGATCGGGGAGCCGGCGGGCGGGCTCGACGAAGAGGGTTTCGAGTGCGGGTTGGCGGTCGGCGGCGTAGGTTCCGAGGTAGGAGAGGTCGCAGCGGAAGCGATCGACGGGTGGGACGGGACGGTGCGCCTCGGGGTCGACCCAACCGTAGAGGGGGCTGACGCGGCGGGCGCCGAGGCGGGTCTGGAGCTCGGTGAGCGCGCGTCCGCCGGTGTAGGAGAGGACGAGGTCGAAGGCGCCGAGGCCGTCGTCGGGAAGGTACGGGACGGAGGCGCCGGCACCGAGTCGGCTGAGCGTGACGGGGGTGTCGAGGTCGTAGAAGGCCTTGGTTGCGGCGTCGGACTGGAGGAGAAGAGCGCCGGCGTCGCGGCCGTCAGGGCAGAAGCTGGTGGACAGGGCGAGGTCGGCGGAATTGCAGGCTGCCCGAGCTTCGGCTTGGATGTCTTCGAAGCTGGTGTAGAGGCGGAGTTGGCTGCGGCCGGGCAGGTCTGTGAGATCGCGGGTGCTGCTGTAGAACGGGAGGTCGCGCTCGAAGAACGTGACGGTGTGGCCGCGGCGGTTGAGTGCTCGGATGAGGCCGCGCCAGAGGGTGGCGTGGCCGTTGCCCCAGGAGGAGCTGACCGTGAGGCCGAAGATGACGATTTTCATGCGGATGTACGCCTGCGGGCTCGGAGAGGGAGCGATGCGGACCGGTGAGGCCGGGTCGGTCGCGCCCTCTCTGATGAGGAGGATACACAGGATCTACATTGCTGATGGCCGGGTCTGGCGTTGCTGGTGGTTGGGTCTGGCGTTGCTGATGGTTGGTCTAGCGGCCGGTGCGTTTGGATGCGGTCTTGGATGTCTTCTTGGCTGCTTTTTTTGTTGCCGAGGGGCGCTTGGCGGCTGCTTTGGCTCCGGAGGCTCTGAGGGAGATGGAGGTTCGCTTGCTGCCGGCGCCTTTGGTGGCTTGTTTTTTGGCGGGTTGTTTGGAGGACTTTTTGGCCGGCGATGTCCTTGCGCCGGACTTGCTCCCGGAGCTTTTCACGGATGCGGATTTTCGGCCGCCGGCGGAGGATTTGGTGGGGTTCTTTGCTGGGCTCGATTTGGCGGACTTCTTGGAGCTTCCGGCGCGCGCCGAGCTTGCGCTCTTTTTTGCGGATTTCTTGGCGGAAGCTGAGACGTTTTCGGGGTGAACGAGTTTGTTGAAGTTGCTTTGTTCACCGTCGGCGGTGAGTTCCTGGTAGACGAGGGCGAGGCCGCTCTTGTCGAACTTCTCGAAGAACTCTTCCCACGAGATTTCTTTCAGGTTGGCGTCGTTGGCGTTGGTGGCCTTGGGGAACTCGAGCCGGATGATGCCTGTCTCTCCATTGCGTTCCGTGCTGGCGACTTCGGCGGGCTTGGCGCCGCGGGTTTCAGCCCATTTCTGGATTTCTTCGTGATCCTGTGTGGTTTTTGATAAGGCCATCTGGTCTCCCTTTGTGATGTGTGGCGAAACAACTCTACGCGAACACCTGATGTGATGGCGACACGGGGTGTGGCGGTGTCTCGATGGGGCGAAGAGTTGCACAATTTCTGGTTCGGGGGAAGGTGGACGGGAACTTGGTTGGGGTTGGCGACTCCGACGAGCGATGTGTGCGCGGGACCTCTCCGTGCGAGTGCCGTCTTACAATGACGGAGGACGATGGCGAGCTTACGGAAGTTAGAGATGGCGCGGCGGTGGATGGTGGGGGTGGCGTGCGCGCCGTTCTTGTTGCTGATGGGATGTCCTCAGGATCAGACGTCTGCTCCGGGTCGAGCTCCGGTGAGTGCGACGGCGCCGGCGATAGCGCCGGTGCAATCGGGTGCGAATGGGGCTGGGAGTAAGGCTGGGAGCGCTGCGGGATCGGGCGCGAGACCTGCCGCGAAGAGTTCGGCGGCGGCTCCAGCCAGCGCGGGTGCGGCGGCGGCGAGTACGGGTGCGGCGCCTTCTCCTGTGCAGGAAGATCCTGTGGCGGCGGCAAAGGTCCAGAGCTTGATTGCGGGGGCGGAACGGTCGTACGCGAGCGGTGTGAATAACTATCGGGCGGGGCATCTGGATGCGGCGCGCAACGACTTCGATTATGCTGTCGATCTCCTGCTGACGAGCGGCATTGACCCCAAGGGAAACGCGCAGATGGCGGATGAGTTTGACCATTTGCTGAACGCGGTGAACTCGCTCGAGATGGCGGCGTTGAAGCAGGGCAATGGGTTTTCGGCGCCAGTGGAAGCGGCGCCGCTTGAAGCGACGACGGATCTGACGTTTGCTCCAAACCCGGAGCTGGTGGCGAAGTTGAAGACGGAGCTGAGTACGGCCTCGGACCTCCCGCTGATCATCAACGATGAGGTGGCCGGGTACATCGGCGTGTTTTCGGCTTCGGACAACTTTCGCAGACACATGGCGGCGTCCATGCAGCGCGTGGGCAAGTATCGCGGTCTGATTCAGCAGGTGCTGAAGGAAGAGGGCGTACCGCAGGATTTGATCTATCTTGCGGTGGCCGAGTCGGGGTTCCAGCCGCAGGCTATCAACCCGCGTTCCGGTGCGGGCGGCATGTGGCAGTTTATGACGTACACGGGGCCGGAGTATGGACTTACCCGCAACGGCTACTACGACTACCGCTTTGACCCGGAGAAGAGCACGCGTGCCTATGCGCGGTACATCAAGAAGCTGTATGGCATTACCGGCGACTGGTACCTGGCGATGGCCTCGTATGACTGGGGCCTGGGCAACGTGCAGAGGGCGGTGCAGCGCACGGGCTACGCGGACTTCTGGGCGTTGTATCGGCGCAACGCGATGCCGGCCGAGACGAGGGCGTATGTGCCGAAGATCCTGGCGGCCGTGATCATGGCGAAGAACCCTGAGCGATATGGTCTCAACAAGCTTGTGCCGAGCCCGCCGGTGATCTACGACACGATGCAGACCAACGGTGCGATCGACATACGTCTTGTGGCCGATGTAACCGACGTTTCGCCAGGGGAGATTGCGGCTCTCAATCCGAGCTTGCTGCGGACGAGCACGCCGCCCGATACGAGCTTCGATCTGCACCTTCCGCCGGGCACAAAGGATGTGTTTGCGGAACGTATCAAGGAGATTCCCGAGGATCGCCGGATGAGCTGGCGTTTCCATGTGGTGAAGTCGGGCGAGTCTCTGGAAGGTGTTTCAGGTGCGCTCCATGTCCGAGCGAGCGAGGTCGCCGAAGTGAATGGGATGAAGCCGGGAGAAGAGGTTGCGGCGGGGGACGAGCTTGTCATTCCGGTGGAAAGCACACTGAGCGCGGCGTCGTCGCGGCCGCAGCGATACACGGTGGCGCGTGGAGACACGCTCCTTGCGGTGGCGGATCGCTTCAACGTATCCACGAACGAGTTGCGGCGGTGGAATCGTTTGTCGTCGAACTCGGTGACGCCGGGCCGGACCTTGGCGGTTGCGGAGCCGGTGCGGTTTCTCGTCAGGTCAAGGGTGCGCGGTCGAGGGATGTCGAGGGGTGTTGCTCGCGGCGGGTCAAGTCGGTATGCGCGGGGCAGCGGCAGAGGTGTCGCGCGATCGCGATCGTATGTGGTTCGATCCGGTGTTCGGTCACGCAGCGTAGCCCAAACGCGAGGCTCTCGATCGGTCGGCGTGGCTCATGCGCGAGGCTCTCGATCAGGCGGCGTGGCTCAGACGCGAGGATCTCGCGGGGGCAGAAGAGCAGCGCACTAGATACCCCTGGGAAAACAAGTCTTGCCATGGCTGGCTCATCGATGCATTCTGTTGCTAGAATCCGATGCGGCGCGGGCACGCGAATATTTTGGCTGCACCAGAGATGGTGCAGCGACCAAGTGACAAGGCAGTGAGGGACAGCGATCATGGCGGAGCAAGAGTTGATCAGGATGTATGCGGCGGCAGCCGAGGACGACGAGAGCATGGACGAGGATGTTGAACTCGACGATGCGGACGATGTGACGGATGAGGACGACGAAGAGGAAGAGGTGACGTTGACGGCTGAGGACGATGACGACGACACCGAAGACGACCTCGACGAGGATGAGGATGACTCGGACGATCCGATCGCGGAGGAGGATGCTGCGAGCGTCTTGGATGAAGACGATGCGAAGGACGAGGACGCGGCCGAGGACTCGGGTGCTGACGTCGAAGATGACGATGATGAGATGGACGAGGACATCGACGACGAAGAGGGCATCGACGACGACGGGTCGGAGCGGGACAGACTTCTGTACGAGGGCAGCACGCACGCGGAAGAAGCTGTGCTGCTGACGGAACCACCCGCCCCGCTGGGACCGTACGAGGTGGCGGACGGTATGTCGCAGGCGCCGCATCGGGAACGCAGCGGGCAGAGTGTTGGGGAGACGTTGAAAGAGATTGCGGCGGAGCATCGGGCGCCCGTGCCGGCGAAGAAGGCGCCTGCGAAAAAAGGTGGAGCGAAGAAGGCCGCGGCTAAGGGTGCACCGGAGAAGCATGCGGCCAAGAAGTCCGCGGCTAAGGGTGTGCCGGAGAAGCATGCCGCGAAGAAGGCTGCGGCCGAGGGAGCGCCGGAGAAGCATGCTGCCAAGAAGGCTGCGGCTAAGGGTGTGCCGGAGAAGCATGCGGCGAAAAAGTCAGCGGCGAAGAATGGGGTGAAGAAGATTTCAGGATCTGCCACTCAGGGCTCGAAATCCTTGAGGGGCGGTAAAGCTGCTCTGAAAGGAGCAGTGAAGGGCAGAGGCACGACGCAGAGCACACAACCTAAAGTGAGAGGTAAGACCTTGGCAACCAAGAAAGCGGCAGCAAAGAAGACAAGCACGAAGAAGAGCACGCCTCAAAAGAAGACCGCCGCGAAGAAGTCGGCGACACCGGCCAAGAAGTCTGCCACGGCGGCTAAGAAGACCTCAACGGCAGCCAAGACGACAGCCAAGAAGGCCAGTACGAAGAGCTCGACCAAGAAGGCGGCGACGACTGCAAAGAAGTCAGCACCTCAGAAGAAGGCGACAGCAGCCAAAAAGACAGCGAAGAAGTAGCAGAACACACTTTCTCCAGACGTTTTCTCAGGGCAAGCAAAAGGGCCCGGATCTCGTGCGGAGAGGCCGGGCCTTTTTGCGGCCGGTCGGTTCTGACCGAGACCGCTACTTCCGGGATTGCGTGCTGATCTCTTCGAGAACTTCGTCGCTATGGTTCGCGACCTTGACGTCAGACCAGACCTTGACCACCTTGCCCCCGGGTGAGATGAGAAAGGTTTCGCGGCTTGCGAACTTCATCGGGCCGACGGACTTGATGGGGACACCGTAGGCGTCGATGGCTTTGTGGTCAGGGTCGGCGAGCAGCTTGAAGTTCAGGTTTTCCTTGGTGCAGAAGGCTTTGTGGCTGTCGACGGTGTCGAGCGAGACACCGAGGACGGCGGCGTTGAGGGCTTTGTATTTTGCCTCGTCGCGCTGGAAGTTGTGGGCCTCGACCGTGCATCCGCTGGTCTGATCCTTGGGGTAGAAGTAGAGCACGACCCACTTGCCTTTGTAGTCGGCGAGCGAGACCTGCTTGTCTTCCTGGGACGGCAGGGTGAAGGTTGGGGCAGTTGCGCCGGCGGCGAGGGTGTCGGCTGCATGTGCGAATGGGAGAGCGGTGAGGGTGAGGAGGGCGGCGGTCGAGACGAGCTTGCGCATTGGGGTTTCTCCGGGGGTTGAGATCGATTTTACTCTGCTGTGATGGCGATGCCGGCTCGGTTGGCGGCGGTGGTGATCGCGTCCGGGTCGAAGAGGAGGGTGCGATTGGCTTCGAGGGCGAGGCAGGTAGCGCCGGCGGCCTGCATGACTTCGACCGTGCGGACGCCGATGACGGGGACGTCGAAGCGCATGTCCTGGTTGGGTTTGGCGACTTTGACGACGGTGAGTGCGCGGGCGAGGGTTGAGTTGGAGCTGGTGGAGGTGTCGGCGGCGCGGAGGAGGTCTCCGGCGCGGGTGATGGTGGCATCGGTGCCTTCCATGGCTTCGACTGCGACGCAGGCTCGGGCGGCGATGACGACGGTCTGGCCGAGGTCGAAGGCGGCGATGGCGCGGGCGACGGTGCGGCCGTAGAGGATGTCGGCGAGCTCGGCTTCGGAGGGTGCGCGTGCGGTGAGGACGCCGGCTTTGGCGAGCAGGGGCTCGAGGTATTCGGTCGAGGAGATAAGGGTGATGCCCTCGTCGGCGAGGACCTGGGCGATGGCTCCGAGGAGCATGTCTGTGGAGCGGGTGCGGAGGTTGAGGAGGAGCTTGGCGAGGCGCCAATCGGGGCGGATGGAGGAGAAGATCTGCTTGTGACGGACCTGCCCGGCCATGGTGGCGCGGGTGACGTCTTCGGCGTGAAAGATGCTGATGAGGCGCGAGAGTTCGCCGAGGGAGATCCAGTGGAGGTGGATGTTGGGGTCTCGGGCGGCGCGGGCGGTGATCTCGGGGTCGGTCTCCTCGCGAATGGCCGCGACGACGACGGTGAGGCCGTGCGCGCGGGCGGCGTCGAGGAGGAGAAAGGGGAAGCGACCGTTGCCGGCGATGAGGCCGAGTTTGCCTGCGGTGGGTGTGAGGATCTCCTCCGAGCTGGTCATGGGTTAGAGCACGCCGTCCCAGAGGCGGAGTTCGGAGGCGAGCGGATCGGTCTCGAGGTGGCTTTGGCGACTGAAGATCATGGTGGGTCGCGATGTGGGGTTGTACTCGCGCCAGGTGGGCAGGCCGGGGGCGGCGGGGGTCTGGCCGTGGATGAAGGCGACCCAGGCGGTGTGCATTTGGGCGGAGATTGGGGCGGATGCGGGGTCGGCCTGTTCGGCGGGGTCGAGGTGGCGCCAGACGAGGCTGAGGTCGAGGGAGTGGAAGGCTTCGTTCGCCATGCGGCCGGAGGGTTCGGTGTAGTCGAGGCGGTACATCCAGGCGGCGCCGCCGGAGCGGGTGAAGGCGTCGGCGAGGCGGACGGTTGGGATCCAATACTCTTCGGCGGTGACGGCGCGGATGCGGCGCTGCGGGGCGGGCATTGCGGGATAGAGGGCGCTGTAGCGGGCGAACGGGTCGTTGAAGCGGGTGAGAGGGAGGTTGCCTAGGTCGCTCTGCTTGGGGTCCGAGGCGGGGTGCGGACCGAGGAAGAGCGCGCTCTCGTCGAGGTTGGAGCCGAGGAGGAGGCGCTTGCCGGTGAGGTGCGCGGTGCTGACGAGGTCGACTGGGCGCGCGAGGAAGAGGTGGCCGTCGATCTCGGGGCGGAACGGAAAGTGGCGGGTGGAGGCGGCGATGAGGTTGGACTGGGTTTGGATGAGGGCTTCGGACGGTGCTGTCAGGAGCGCCGAGAAGTTCTCGCTGGAGGGCTGGTCGTGCTGCCATTGTGCGCCGAACTCGTGTGCGACCGCGATGGCGTCGGCGAGGGTGAGAACGCGTTCGCCGCCGCCGGACTCGGAGATGGCGGAGCGGAAGAGGTTGCGGGCTTCGGGGAGGGCGAGGAGGGCGGCGGTGGCTTTGGCGCCGGCGGATTCGCCGCCGACGGTCACTCGGGTGGGATCGCCGCCGAAGCTTGCGATGTTTTGATTGACCCAGCGGAGGGCTTGGACGAGGTCGAGGATAGCGTTGTTGCCGCTGCCGGCGAAGCTGGGGCCGAGCAGCGGGCCGAGATCCATGAAGCCGAAGACGCCGAGGCGGTAGCTGACGGTGACGAGGACGATGCCTTCCTCCGCGAAGCCGACGCCGTCGAAGATCTGGTCAGAGGCGCGACCGCCGGTGTAGCCGCCGCCGTGGATCCAGACGAAGACGGGATGCGGGCCGGGGGTGGCGGGCGTCCAGAGGTTGAGGTAGAGGCAGTCTTCGCTCTGGGGGAAGTGTGCGTCGGCGGGCTGCATGGCGGCTGGGGCGAAGCGCAGGGCGTCGCGGGTGGTGTTCCAGGGTGCGGGAGGGGCGGGCGGGCGGAAGCGCAAGGGGGCGACGGGCGGCTGGGCGAAGGGGATGCCGCGAAAGACGCGGATGCCGCCGGGGAGCGTCTCGCCGCGAAGTGTGCCGAGCGGTGTGGTGACGATAGGTCCGCTGTTGCGGGGAACCGTTTGCGGGACGGCTTGGGCGACGAGCGAACGAGAGCTAAGTGCCAGGCCAGCGCTGAGGCTGGCTGCATTCTGGAGGAAGTGACGGCGCGAGTTCATGCTTTGGGAGTTCAGATGTTCTCCTGACGTCCGTTCTGATCGACCGGAGCGTCTCTACTCGAGGTGGTTGGTGCTCCTCCCGGATCGTGAAGTATCTTTGAGGAAAGCCGTAGGCCCAACTGGCCTTTCTTGCCGCTGGTTTTCAAGGATACCGAAGACGAGAATATTTCCGCCGATCTTATCTATAAAAGATTGAAGAGGAACAAGCTGGGTAGTGATACTCGTTCACGCGTCCTGCGGATCTCAAACTAGCGGCCGTGTAGTTCAGTAGACACAGGGAGAGGCCACGACCGTCAAAGTGATGATCCCAAACACAACTTTGCTAGACCCTGGAAGCGTACCGAAGATCTATGCTCTGACGAAGGAAAGTGAGCGTTTGGCCCAGTCTGTGGACCGGTGGAACAACCTATATGTGTTTGCAGGCGCAGTTGCGCTCGTTCTCGCGGTTGTCGTGTTCATCGCGCAATGGAAGATCATCAGTGATGGTAGAAAACTTTCCGCAGCCCAGGCGGAATTAATCGCTGCGAAAGATCGAGAGCTAAAGGCGGCTCTTTCACAGCATGAGGCTGATATCGCCGACACCAATAAGAAGGTGGCCGAAGCCAATAGAGAAGCGGCACACGCGACGGAGAAAGCCGCAAATCTAGAGGTGGAAGCTGCATCGCTGAGGTTAGAACTCACCAGACAAGGGGCACGAGCAACACTGCTAAAGAAACGTGAGACTACCTTCATCCAGGCTCTCAAACCATTTGCTGGCCAGAAAGTCGAGGTGCGTTTTAGTCAGTTTTCGATATCTAATGGCGTTCCGACCGATGGTGATACGAGAACCTTGGCACTTGGATTGCAAATTGTTCTTGAGACTGCAGGATGGAGAGTGTCGCCAGCGTGGCTTGGTGATGAGGGTGGAAAAGGCATCTTGGTCGAGGTGAGGTCGGATGCCTCGCCGCAGACACGGCAAGCCGCGCGAGCCTTGATTTCTGCCCTGCAGGATATTCCTTTGGAAGTGGCACTAGGGGGCACACTCAAGGTCTCAGACCGTCCACGTATACCGCAGGGGAGAGTGGTCGATAGAGGCGTTGAGCGCGAGATGCCCCCGATGGACTCTGAAACCATTGTTGTCCAGGTGCTGGATCATCCGTAGGTCCAGGCACAAACGGGCACCCAGGGCTTCAGGTGACTAGCCCACTGATGTGTGTGGGGCGAGGCTTGCGCACGGAGGAGTTAACCGCGACTTACGAACGCGGCACTCCGGGCTTCTGATGGGAAAACTGGCCTAATCCGACCTATAATGGATACATACTATGCCCGACGATCAGAACCCTGAATTGCCGCTTGGATTGCCCGAATCTCGTCCGAATGAACCGCTTGGATCGCCCGTTCCGCCGTCGGCGCACGATGCTGGGTCAAATGCTCCGCCGCCGGCGGGGACGCCGCCTGGAGGGCCTGGGATTACGGGGCCGGGCGCTCTGAATCTGATCTCGATCAACATCGAGGATGAGATGCGGCGGTCGTATCTCGACTATTCGATGTCGGTGATTATCGGGCGGGCGCTGCCGGATGTGCGGGATGGCTTGAAGCCGGTGCATCGGCGCATTTTGTACGGCATGCAGGAGATGGGGCTGCAGTTTAACAAGAAGTACACGAAGTCGGCCAAGGTGGTGGGGCATGTGATGGGCAACTACCATCCGCATGGCGACTCGGCGATCTACGACACGATGGTGCGGCTGGCGCAGGATTTTTCGCAGCGGTATCCGATGGTGGATGGGCAGGGGAACTTTGGGTCGGTGGACGGCGATCCGCCGGCGGCGATGCGGTATACGGAGTCGCGGCTGACGCGGTTGGCGGGCGAGATGCTGGCCGATATTGATTCGGACACGGTGGATTTTGCGCCGAACTATGACGAGTCGACCGCGGAGCCGACGGTGTTGCCGGCGCGGGTGCCGAACCTGATTGTGAATGGGTCGACGGGAATTGCGGTGGGGATGGCGACAAACATTCCGCCGCACAATTTGACGGAGGTGGTGAACGCGGCGATCGCTCTGGTCGAGGACCCGAACGCGGGGATGGAGACGGTGCTCGAGCATGTGCTGGGGCCGGACTTTCCGACGGGTGGGTTCTTGTACGGACGGAGCGGGATTCCGCAGGCGTACCGGACGGGGCGCGGGCGATTCCTGATGCGGGCGAAGTGTTCGATCGAGAATATTTCGGGCGGTCGGCAGGCGATTATTGTGTCCGAGATTCCGTACCAGGTGAACAAGGCGAAGCTGATTGAGCGGATCGCGGAGCTGGTGAACGAGGGTGTGATTACAGACATTGCGCGCGACGAGTTTCGCGACGAGAGCGACCGCGACGGGATGCGGATTGTGATCGGTCTGAAGCGCGGGTCGGAGCACCAGATTGTGTTGAACCAGCTGTACAAGCACACGCAGATGCAGGAGAGTTTTTCGATGATCTTCCTGGCCGTGCATAACGGCCAGCCGAAAGAGCTGCCGCTCGATCAGGCGATTCGGGCGTTCTTGGATCACAGGGTGGATGTGGTGCGGCGGCGGACGGCGTTTTTGCTGGGCAAGGCGCGGGATCGCGAGCACATCCTCTTGGGGTATCAGATTGCTCTCGACCATCTGGATCAGGTGATCCGGTTGATTCGGCAGTCGAGTTCGCGAATGGAGGCGCGGGAGAACTTGTTTGCGCTGTTCTCTGGGCGAACGGTGAATCTGCGGGGGACGGAGATCGCGGGGATTACGCTTGACCCGGCGCGGTATGGCGTCGACCCGAATCTCTTGCCGCTGGCGGCGGGCGGGGCGGCGGCGACGCTGATCCTGTCGTACCGTCAGATCGACGCGATTCTTGAGTTACAGCTGTACCGGTTGACGCAACTTTCGATCGATGAGCTCTTGCGTGAGCTGGGGGAGGTGCGCGGAAATATTGCGGAGTTTGAGTCGATCCTGGCTTCGGAGAAGAAGCTCCGGCGCGTGATTGTGAAGGAGCTCGAGGAGATTCGGGACAAGTACGGCGATCCGCGGCGGACGCAGATTCTGGACGAGACGACGGAGCTGGGGCTCGAGGACCTGATTGCGGATGAGCAGGTGGCGGTGACGGTTTCGCACACCGGGTACCTGAAGCGGACGCCGATCTCGATCTATCGGCAGCAGAGGCGCGGTGGCACGGGGCGGCTGGGGATGAAGACGCGGGACGAGGACTTTGTTGCGCAGCTGATTATCAACTCGACGCACGCGTACCTGCTGTGTTTTACGAATACGGGACGGGTGTATTGGCTGAAGGTGTATGAGATTCCGGATGTCGGGGCGGCGGGCAAGGGCAAGGCGATGGCTTCGCTGGTGGCGCTGCAGCCAGGGGAGAAGGTGGTGACGATCCTGCCGGTGCGGAACCTGACTGATGAGGCGCACAATATTTTGTTTGCAACGCGGAACGGGACGGTGAAGAAGACGCCGCTGCGGGATTTCTCGAACGTAATGGCGCGCGGGATTATTGCGATCAACATCGACAAGGACGACGAACTGATTACGGCCAAGGTGACCGACGGGCAGCAGGTGATCTTCCTGGCGACGCGCGACGGGATGGCGATCCGGTTCAACGAGCTGGACCTGCGGCCGATGGGCCGGCCGGCGACGGGCAATCGCGGGATCAATCTGCGCAAGGGCGATGTGGTGATTGGGGCCGCGGTGACGCCGTCGCCGGAGGCTCGGGAGCGCGCTCGGCGAGCGGCTGCGGAGAAGCTGGGCTTGACGGCGCAGCTCGAGGACGCGATGGACGAGGCGGGCTTGTCGACGACGACGGCGGATGCGGGTGCGATGCCTGGGGCGCCGAAGTTTTCCGACGTTTCGAAGCGAATGGGGGCTCCGGATGGGCAGGAGATCCTGGGGTCGGATCGCGAGGGCGCGGCGGTGGATGCGGCGGCCCAGCTGAAGCTCGACAAGATAGACGAGAAGCTGGGGCTGACGCCGTGCCTGATTTTGACCGTGAGCGAGAACGGGTACGGAAAGCGGACGGATGTGGACCGGTACCGGTTGCAGTCGCGCGGCGGGACGGGCGTGATCAACATGAAGACGGGGTCGAAGACGGGCAAGGTGACGTCGATCCAGTTGGTGGACGACACGACGGAGATGATGGTGATCAGCCAGTTTGGGAAGATTATCCGGATCGACACAAAGACGATCCGGTCGGCGGGACGGTCGACCTCCGGGGTGCGGCTGCTGAACCTGGATGAGGGTGACAAGGTGGCGGCGGCGATGACGATTCCGCCGGAGGATGTAAAGGTGCAGCCGGAGAATGGGACGATGTTGCAGTAGGGTTGGGGGCGTCTCGGAGGCTACTTTAGGAGATCCACGCCAGGTTTGATCCATGAGGTGAGGAACTGCGCCAGGGACGGGAATTCCGTTGCAAGCACGAGCAGTGCCGGGATTCCGCCGACGCTTATCAGATGTTTGAAGAGGTCTGCGTAGACGACCTGACCGGCGGTGCTGTTTTCGATCAGGCTCAGGATCGGGTTCCGCTGGATCTGAACCATCATGGCGGCTACGCTGAAGATAAGCAGGATGAAGATTCCGGTCAGTAAGGAGCCGAGGTGGTCTTTGCCTTCAAACGGGTAGCTCGCCACGCAGACCACGAGTGAGGCGAAGCCATAGAAGACGAAGGTGTAGAGATTGCGGATGTTGAGCAGGGTGAAGCGGATGAGGGCGACGAAGCGCAGGGCGAGATAGCGTTGAGATTCCGTGCAGCGGCTGAATCGGGTGGGCTCTTGATAGAGGTAGGTCAGTGCATCTTTCATGGGCGGACTGAGTTCCAAGGAGAGGCATTTTGCGTCGGCCGCCGAGTGAGAACGATTGTTTGTTCTGGCGGAGCGCATTGAGTCGAGGGCTTGGTGCGCCGCTTTCCCTTTCTCCTCTCCGCAGAGTTTCCCGATGCTGTCGACGGTTCTGCCGTGGATGGTGAGGTCCTGTTCCCGCTTTCCGAGGTCCCAGATGCGCAGCTTGGGTAGATCGATCTCGTGCAGGCCGGCGAAGGCGGGACCGAGCTTGGTATCTTGCAGCCAGCTGAGGATATCGCGCAGTTGTGTCCAGAGCGACCAGGCGCGCAGCACGGTAAAGGCGACCAGCGCGAGCAACAAGCTGAAGCCGCAGAAGAAGAGCCAACCGCGGAAGAACCGGCCTTCAAAACCGAGAAGGGAGTTCCACACGTGGAAGCTGAAGCCGAACAGCAGGATTCCTGCGATGGCGAAGACAAACTTGAGTTGGATCTGACTTGGACACGGCTGTAACGAAGCGGTTAAGCGGTCGACGCAGGCCGCGAATTCTTCCAGGTTCGGGTGCTTGCTGTCGATGTGCGGAAGAATGCCGCGTCGAGCGGCCCAGTCGATGCCGTAAAGCTCGACTGTCGCGTAGAAGATAAAGGCAGCGGTAAGGATCAGAAACGGAACGAGGGGTGAGAGGCCTTCCGAGATCATGGAGATGCGGAGGGCGTTTACAGGCACGTTGAATTGTTGGTGGCCGGGGTAGAACCAGAGCACGCGAATCCACATGACGACGGCAGCGGCGGTGTACGCGAAGGAGAGCAGGAGCGGCAGCCATGCATCGTGCAATCGCTTGCTCTCGACGATGCGCCACACGAGCAACGATGTGGCGCCAAGGCAGAAGATCGAAAGCACAAGAGTCAGCATGGATGCAGCCTGACCGAGCAGATGTCCGCGGGTCAAGACACCGAGGGCGGAAGAAGTCGAAAGGACGGCGAAGTTGATCAGCAGGTACTGATTGTTCAGGGCGGTGAGTACGCCGAGACGCTTTGCTTCGTGGTCGACGCAATCGACGGGATAAGACCAACTCCTCGCGCGGATACAAAGGGTGTTGTCGATCTTCATTGCGCCGGAACGCCACAGGTAGATCAGGTGAATGAGCGTGATGACGAACGTAAGGAGTAGAACGCCGGTCCAGGCGTGGGAGACAGTAAAAAGATCATGGCTGGACAGATCGTTTGCCGTGTCGATGAGATAAGGAGCAACCTGATCTGTGGAATCCAGGCAAGGAAAGGTGAGGTTCTGCGATTCGGGCGCAAGTGATACGAAGCCGGTTCGGCCCACGACCGATTCGGTTGCGCACTGACTCAGCTGCCTTGGATTAAGATTGAACACAGGAGACTCGGCGAGCAGAAGCCCTGCCGCGACGTATGTGGCTTCTTTGTCGCTGCTTCCGAAGCTCTGAACCGGATTGTGGAGCAGTGGCAGATCGGAGATGGACAGAGTGCCCGTGAGATCGACATCCTGGGGACGTCCGATCTCGAATTCGTCCGATTCCAGAGTGACAAACCTCATGTTCGGAAGGTGTTGGTGGAAGTATTTGAGGAGGTAGAGGGTATCGAGGACGTTGCTTGCGGAGATGATAAGGACTCTGGTCTCAGACCTTCTCAAGCGCTCTGCGAGGGCTCCCAATGCGTGGTCGATCCTGGATACCTCCTGGTCTGCGGCGAACGCTCGCGGGGTGTCTTGAGCCGTGCGTCGCGTTTCTCCGAGGGTGACGGGGACGTTGAGAAGCGGGATTTTGACCCCGTTGATTTCAGCTCCGGACGATGTGGAAGAGTCGGAGCGATTTCGGAGTGAGGAGAGGTCGCGGGGATAGTGCAGGTGCAGGATTACGTTAGCATCGTGTGCAGCATCATTTGCAGCGCTATACCCGCTTTCGTCTTCTTCAAGCAAAGCTATGGATCCGGTGCTGTATCCAAGTTGACCCAAGTACGCTTTGGTGGCGTTCATCTGCGAGGAATATGGCAGGTTCAGACTGATGAAGCAGCTTTTGCCGGCTAGACATGCCGTTGCGCGAGGGAGGCCAGGTTCGCGGTTTGGCGTGTAGGGAAGTAAGGATGCGTGGGCGAGTGTGGTGATGAAGTTATCCATCAATTCCTGTGAACTTGCTTCAGGGTTGACGATTTCGAGGCACGAATTCTTTTTTGGAAGGCTTCCCGGGGACGAGAGGATCTCGCCCATGCCGAGGAACGATCCGGAGAAGTGTGGCCCGGCGATTCTGATCGCCGAGGCTTCATCGCAGGCCGCTCCAGGAGGCCCGCTGGGTGCGGTCTTTTCGATGACTTGCTTCATGTACCGCAGAGCCCGTGCGAACTGGACGCGATCGATGCCGGTGGTGGGTGTTTCGCCTACCAGAAAGATGAAGAGTCGCTCGCCAACTCCCTGGTGGAACCGGTGGAAGACGAGGACGCCGGGTTCCTGAGCCTTGTCCTTGTTTTCCGTGGACCGCATGAGGTCTGTCGCGCCGGCCGATGGCGCTTCCGCGACTTCCCAGGGCAGCCAGAATTGTGAGATGGCGAAACCCGAGTTGGCCGCTGCTGCCTTCAGGGCTTCGATGTCTCGATCGAAGTACAAGGGGAAGTGACTTGCGACGGGGTCGGGGATGGTTGCGAGGAGGACTTGCACGATTTTTTCTTTTGGACCGAGGCACTCTCCGATGTTGCCGACGGGGTGGGCTTTGACCTGGTATTTGAGATCGACCTTGACGCCGTGTTTTGTGGTGGTGTGGGTTGTGTATTCGACGGCGGTGGGATCGCCGGCGGCCGCGGGCGTGCCGTGGGTGGAGGTACCGGTCGGACCCTCCGAGTGCTTCTTGGGATCGTCGGTCGCGGTGGCGTATTCGCGGCAGATTGCAGACCATGGGCCGGAGTCGTTTTGAACGGAAGGAGATTTCGATTGTGCCGCGGGATGGGTGGTGGTGGTTTCACCGGAGAGCGATTTAGGAGCTGTTGTTGCGGCCGGGGAGAGAAAGAGAGCGAGGATGGCTGCGCCGCCGAAACCGGATATCAGACCGCCGCTCTTCTCCATAGCCCACCTCGCGGATTGCTCCAAGACTGCTTTGGTGAGGATAGTGATCTGGGACGGCGGTTCGTTTCGGGATTTCAGCTGAGCTCGGCCGCTTGGATGCTGTGTATAGAGAGGAGCGAGGACGAAGTCGGCTTTCCGCGGGGAAGGCGTGCTACTCTTCCTGACGTTCCTTGGGAGGTGAGTATGAGCACGAGCAAGCTGCGTCTTCGTATCTTTGACGGCACCCGCCAGCTTTTTGCGGCGCCCGCCAAGTTCCTTGTCCGCATTACCGACGGCAACCAGAAGGTGCATACGTGGACGGAGTACACCTTAAACGATCTCCTGTTTGAGCTGCCGTTCTTTGACAATTTGGGAGATCACTACACCGTACTGGTCTCAGCGAAGGGATATAAGCAGGCCGGCTACTATCCTGTGAAGCTCTCCGACCGGTACCTGACTACGCTCGATCTGATGCTGATCCGCAACGATCCGGGCTTCAGCTTTGTCGACGCTCGGTGGCCTGCGGCAAAGAGCAAATTTCCGTACCTCGCGTCGGGCGCGAAGGAAGCAGCGGGAGAGCAGCGCTATGACGATCTGCTGGACAAGACGGAGAAGTCGCTTGCGTCTCTGCTGAACCTCGGGGAGGCGATGAGCCAGATTCACTTAGCTCAGGGTACGCCGCTGGACTACATCAAGGAAGTTCGTTGGGATGCACCCTACAGTCCGCAACAGGACCGCTTTTTTGCATGGTGCGACAAAGAGCTTATCGATCAGGTCAAGCGTGCTGCTGCCGAGGGGAAATTTAAGGTCGAGAACGCACCGAAGCTCTTTCACCAGGGTGCTACGTCGAGTTGGAAGCAGATACAGTTCGGTGAAGCAAACGTCCAGCTGACGTTTCATGAGGGGCAGACGAGCACGATCAAGGGCGTGGATTGCGTGATGGTTGAGCCAGACATGGACTACTACAAGGATCTCGGGGCACACACGTTCTTCGAAGTAGTACCGCACGGCTTCAACCACAGCCTTACAGATCCGACAGAAGTTTACGTACTTCGGTGGATCGCAGGTCAGACCGCCGGCGTACCCGAATTCGCACCGTTGTACACCATAACGTAATGGGCAGTCCTGAACCGGGGTTGTGGCAGAAGAGAGTAAGACCACAGTGAGACGCGTTTGACAGGATGGTGAATGGTTGCCGGCGGCCCGGCCCGGGTACGTTGAGCGGCATCGCGGTTGGGGTTGGGGCCACCCGCTTGCGGTTGCGGTTTGGGGGTTTCGGGGGGCATGAGGGCTCCGGCCGGGCCCCACTGAGCGACGGTGTGGAGGTGGGTGGCGGAGAGTTGGGGGCGGGGGCTGGGGGGCATGGGCATGGGGTCCGAGGGTGGGCCTTCGTGGCGGATGAGGCGGATGAGGAGGCTTCGGGCGGGGTCGCCGGGGACGAGGGCCGGGCCGCTGTGGCCGCCTTTGAGGAGGCCGGCTTGGGTCTCCATGTTGAGGCCGCCGCGGTGGTTCATGCCGCCGTGGCAGCGGTAGCAGTTGGTCTGGAGGATGGGTCGGACGCGGGTGGTGTAGAACTCGGGGGAGGCGGGGTTTTCGTCGGCGTGGACGGGCGCGGGGGCGAGTCTGTGACCGAGGAGAAGACTGGATAGACCGGATAGACCGGACAGGGGGGACAAACCGGACAGGGGGGCGAAGTTGGCGGCGGAGATGGCTAGGGCGGCCACGATAGCGATGACGAGGGCGGCCGGCTTGCGCTTCCGCGGGCGCGCGGACGGGATTTTTCTGCGGCGGTGCACTGGATCTCTTATGGGCCTCCGTCTCCGACTTTCAGTATAGAAGGCGATTGGTTGGGTTATCGAACCCAGGTTGCTACTCGCGGGAGGGGGCGGCGGGCGGGTAGGATGAGGTTGCTCTGGGGCTCCGCGCCTCTGTCTTGATTGCTATGACTTTTGTTTGTCTGTCTGGCCGTTGGGGACGACGCGACCTTCTGCGTTTGCTGGTTTTGTGTTTAGGTGTCGGCGTGTTTTCGGGTGCGCGCGCCGGCGCGATGGTGCGGTCGTCGCTGGTGCGGGGGCGGGCGGCGCATGACCGTTCTGGGATTCGGGATCGCGATCGGTCTGGGGCTCGGGATCGCGATCGATCTGGAAGTCGGGATCGCGATCGATCTGGAAGTCTGAGCCATCGCTTGATTCCGCAGCCGAGTCAACGGATGTTGGCGCTCGCTCGGCGGAGGCCGGTGGGCGAGCGTCTGAGCTCACCGGAGCGGGGGCGAACGTCGCGGTTGGCTGCGGAGGAGAGGGCAGGAGCGCCGCGGCCGGGACAGAGGGGGCGGGCTCGGACGAGGCGGGTTGGGGCCGCCGAGCGGGATGGTGATGAGCGGAGGGGGCTGCGAGGTCGGCGGCGTCGGGCTGGACGGGGGGATGTGGAGCGCGATGTGCGGGTGCGGGGTCGGGATCGGGGTCGGGGGAGACGACCGGAAAAACCGGCCGCGGAGGAGGTAGCGTCGGATGCGCATCCCCGGCGGGATCTCCGGGCGCACGGGCGGGATCTGGAGGGTCGCTCCCGATCGGATCTGGGTGCGGGACGGGGAGCTGGGCCGGCGAGTGCGGCGGTGTCGGTGGTGAGTGTGATTCGGCCGACGACGGAGCATCCACAGATGCCGAGCCTGGTGGACGCGGTGCTTTCGCCGGTGGTCTTGCCGAACATCTACGACGATCGCGGGCGATTGGTGATGCCGGCGCCGATGTTTGGGTCGCGGCAGATCTTGCTGCACCAGAACGAAGTGGCGGATCTCGATGGTCTGGGGCGGGTGCAGAACGACGAGGATCTGCAGGCGATGCGCCAGAAGCGGATGCTGGTGCCGGTGCCGGTCTCGGACGGTTTGCGGGTGGATGATCGGCTGCCGGAGAATCGGCGGTTTTGCCGGGCGTGGACGGCGCAGTTCCTGGCGGATGTGGCGCGCGCGCACTTCGGGCGGTTTGGGACGGCGTTGCAGGTGAACTCGGCGGTGCGGACGGTGGAGTTTCAGCAGAAGCTGATGCGGCGCAACGGCAATGCCGCGCCGGCGGAGGGTGAGACGGCGTCGCCGCACTTGACCGGGCAGGCGATCGATCTTGCGAAGCGGGGGCTGTCGCTGCCGGAGATTGCGTGGATGCGCGGGTATCTCCGGCCGCTGGTGGAGGCGGGCAAGGTGGATGTGGAGGAGGAGTTTCAGCAATCGTGCTTTCACATCAGCGTGTATCGCAAGTACCTGCCGCCGGCGATGGTGCCTGCGGCACAGCCGTTTGCGGAGGCGTTGCCGCGCGGTTTGCCGGGTGGAGGTCTGCAGCCGCAGGCCATTGTGCGGGCTACGCCGTAGGCGGCTGGAGCTCTGGTCTGGCTCCCCCGGTAATCGCCTGTGATGTGTCCCGCACAAGATCCGGCATATGGGAGCGTCACAAGAACGCTCTTTGTTTACTAACATAGCTCTATGAGCACGCCACCTGTCCCCCCTGTAAACAAGCCGCGGCGCGTTTTAGTCTCCCGAACGATGTGGTCAGGTTGGTTGGTGGAACTGCTCAGCATAGCGATCGTGCTGTGCGGCGGTTTAAACGTGCTTGTCGGCTTGCGATTTTCGCTGCCCCGGATCGGTTCCTTGTCCGAACTCAACGACCCGTTGCCCGCGGTGGGCGCGACAGGGGAGGTCATCCTCGGCATCGTTCTGGTGCTGATAGGAATTGGGCTCTGGTGGCGCCTGCGGGCAATGTGGCTGTTTGCGATTCTGATCCTGGTTCTCACGTTGGCGGCAAACGCCGTTCTGCACCGCTGGGGCCCGGAACTCTTTCTGCCGCTCATTATGCTTGTCTGTCTCATCTTTGCCCGCGGAAGTTTCACACGGGCCACCCGGTTTGCAAGCAGCCTGATCTCGATGGTCTGCGTGATCGGAACGCTGGCCTACGGTGTGATGGGCAGCTATATTCTGGGGAGCGGATTTCAGCCGCACATCGCCAAGATAAGCACCGCATGGTACTTCACACTGGTAAGTCTTTCGACCGTCGGCTATGGCGACATCGTAGCGGTCAGCGAAGAAGCGCGCATCTTTGTGATGACGCTGCTGGTGGTCGGGATCGGCGTCTTTGCCACAGCCCTGGCATCGATTCTGGGCCCCTTTGTTTCCGGAGAACTTTCCCGGCTATTGGAAACAAGAAAGGACAAAGTGAACTTCACGGATCACATCATTCTTATAGGCGATGGAATCTTCGCGCGTGTTACCGCGTCCGAACTTGAGCGGAGGGGCGCTGTATTTGTCCAGCTCTTGGGACCGACCGCGGATCCGATCACACCCAACCAGCCCTTTGAACGAATCGATACGGACGAGGAAGCCGGCCTGCGCAAAGCCGGTGTGGAGCGGGCGAAAACCGTCATTGCAGCGCATGACGAAGATGGGAGAAATGCGTTTTCAACGCTTCTTGTGAAGAACATCGACGCGCGCATCAGGGTCATCTCCATCGCCAGTTCCCGCAGGAGCATTCGACCGTTGGAGCTTGCAGCCGCGGATGTGGTCTTCGCTCCTGTGCTCGCGGGCGGTCGGCTCCTGGCAGACCTCGCCCAGGGTGTAGAGATTCCGCCGCAGTTCAAAGACCTTCTCCAGCGCAAGTGATGTGAGCCGTCCTGGATGCGCCGTTGACAATCCTTACAGTCTTTTTGGGCCTAAATCCAGCTTGATCCTCTCTGGCCAACGCGCGGCATCTACTTTTTATCAGGGAGCGGTGCAGGCGTTTCCATGCGTGGGAGCAGATCCGGCCTGGTGGCGGCGTTATAGGCAAACCACGCTTCTATGGCCGCCGCCTGCATCACGTCGCCCTTCTGCACGCGGTCATACAGGTCCATGTTGCTGTGGTGCGTGCGGGTTCCGTACTCGAGCGGATCCTGCATGAAACCGACGCCGTCTAAGCCGATCCAGGAGAACGAAGTGGAATCCGTGCCGCCCGGCTGCGCTGTCGGTCCTGCCGTGGCGCCGGTGATGGCGGTGATCTCAAGGTCGCGAATCGGAGCGATCCACGACTGAAAGATGGCCGCGAGCTGGGCGTTTCCGAGCGCCTGCACTCCACGAAACCGACCGCTGCCGTTGTCGTCGTTGAAGTACACGTCCAGCTTGTCGTATTCAGGGGTCTTCTTCATGGTGTCGCGTGGAGCGAAGTGTTGCTGCACGTAGGCCAACGAACCGTACAGACCCTCCTCCTCGCCTCCCCAGAGTGCGACACGGACTGTGCGCGCCATCGGCTTGTGCACCGCCGCCAAGATGCGCATGGCTTCCATGGCGACGGAGGAGCCCGTTCCGTTGTCGGTCGCACCCGTGCCGCCTTGCCAGCTGTCGAAGTGTCCACCGACCATCACGACCTCATCCGGCTTGGTCGCTCCTGGAATTTCGCCGATGACATTGAAACCCATCTGATCGTCCTTCTGGTACTCCGTTTCAATGTCAAAGGTCAGCCTGGGCGAGACGCCATGATTCAACAGGCGGCAGATGCGGTTGTACTGCTCCGGTGTGATGGCTGCCGTCGGCGGGGGGATCGGGTCCTTCGGGTTCTGCGATCCTCCAAAGGTGGCGAACACGGTTCCGCCGTCGCCGTTGTAGCCCGGCGTCAACACCATCGCCGCGCCTTCCTCCTTCAGGAACTGATTGACCTTGTTGCGCAGCACGCCGCCGCTCGGCGCGGCTGTCGACAGCGTGGCAGGCGTGATGTCGCCGGGACGAGGCGCCGGTGTATTCGGTCGACCGCCACCAAAGCCGGTGCGCGATGGATCGGGCGTCTTTGTGCGGGTTTCGATCTCAGCGTCGGTCAGGCGATGTGCCTCGGGCTCCGTGTGCATCTCCAACTCGCGCGGATCAAAGATCAGGACGATCTTGCCTTTGAGCTTGCCTTTGTACTTGGCGAAGTCGCCTTCGCTATGGAGCGGCGCCAGTACAGCTTCGGCCGTAAGTGGGCCGTTCGTTCCGGGGGTCCACGCCAGCGGAAATCCGATCAGCGGAGCGTAGGCCGGCGTCTCCAGTGCGCCGTAGAACTTTTTGATCTGCCAGCCATAGCCGAACGGCCCCCACTTTTCAAGGTGCACGTTCTGGAGACCCCACGCCTTCATCTGCTGCATCGCCCATTCGGCAGCGGCGCGATGGTTGCGACTGTTGTTCACGCGCGGCCCATACACATCGCTGATGTAGTACAGGTTTTCCATCACCTGCGAGCGATTGAAAGCTTCGCGTTTGATGTTAGTAAGTGCGTCGAGGTCCAACCGATCTCCGGTGTCCGTCTGCGCAGGTGCAAGCGGAGCCAGAGCAAACAGCGCCACGCACAAGGATGCAGAAAGCTTGGTTTGTAAGTGCGTCAAAGGTGTTCTCCCGTTAGGAATAAGAGCAAAAGAGCCCGCTCCATATCGCGGATCTATGCAGCACGGAGTGGGGCGTGGTACAGCGGGCCTGTTCGGATTTTTGCTAGAGCGGTTCTCCTGTAGGTGTATCGCGAAGTCACGGGCCTCATGGCCGTTTTCTCCAATGAAAACGGCACTCCCCACACTCTATCCGACTCACAGGAACAGGAGAACCGCTCTAGAAGCTTACCTTGAGAGCGAACTGCATGTTGCGAGGCTCACCGGCGCCCAGGCCGGGTGCTGACGATCCGTTGCGGGTGGAGTTCAGTATGCCGAAGCTCGACGACGTGAGGGTGCCGCTCGGATTCGCGAAGTTCGCCTGATTGGCAACGTTGAAGATCTCGGCGCGCAGCTCGCTGCTGACTCTTTCCGTGATGGCGGTGCGCTTGAACATGGACAGATCGACCGAACCGAAGCCAGGTCCGACCACGCTGTTGCGACGCTCGTTGCCATAGCAGTAGCAGATGGTCTTGCCGGCCGGAACCGGTGTCGCCCACGCCGCCTTGTTCAGGTAGGTGTAGCTTCGGGTCTTCGACGTGGCCGTCTCCACCCGCGGAGCATAGGGAAGCGGACCCACAACACGATTTGGACGATCCTTGTTCTCGCCGGTACCGCTGATATTCGAGCCGGCCAGGATGTTGATGGGCAGCCCACCTGCAAAGGTGTACAAGGCAGTCGCTTGATACCCTCCTGTAAGACGCGGCAGGCGATGCGAAAACGTGGGCAGCGCATAGCTGGAAAAACCAGTGACCGTGTTGCGAACGTCAAAGGTCGACAAGCCATAATCCTGGCGCAGATTCAGGCTGTTCATCGGTGTAGTCGCGCTCGACACCGTATCAAACGACTTCGCCCAGGTGTAGTACAGCGTGGCGCTGATGTTGTGCCAGTTCGACTGCTTCAGCGATATCTGCATGGAGTTGTAGTTGGACGTCGCCCCGCTATTGACCTGGTTCACGGCGGCGAAATTGCCGTACTGCGCGGGGTTCTCGACGTTCAGGGGGCGATGGTGCAGCGGGTCAGTGAGGCTGATCTGGTTAATGTCCGCGACGTAGGCCAGGCGGCGACCTACGCTGCCCACATAGGCGACCGTCACCAGCGTGCTTTTTGAAAACTGCTGCTCTACATTCAAGTTGTAGTTCTGCATGTAACCCGCGCGGTAATTCGGATTGATGGCAAGAACGCCGGTGACTGTAGTCGGTGTAAGTCCGGCGGGAAACGTCGATTGCCCAAATGTGTAACTCGTACCAATTACATTCAGCACAGGAGTCGGTCCGGCCGGGTTGCCGTAGATGCCCGGCGATCCCGTGTTGCCGATATTGTTGTAGACGAACTGCCCAACAGTAGGTTGATCGAAGAACCATCCAAAGCCGCCGCGCAGAACGGTTGTACTATTCTCTCGAAACGGCGACCAGGCAAAGCCCACACGCGGCGCAACATTGCCTAAGTTCTGGTTATAAAGTGGCTCTGGAAAAAAGCCGCGCGATGGCTCGAAGTTATAGAGCGAATTTCGGTCGTCATACACGACGCCAGGGTAACTCCAGCGCAAACCGTAGTTCAGCGTCAGGCGCTGACTTAGTTTGTAATCGTCCGCGGCATAGAAGTCGAACGTATTTACCAGGTACACGCGTTGCGGGTTGTTCCGCAAGATCTGCGCACCTGACGTACTCTGCGGCGTCCCCGCCAGATAATCCGCGACCTGCTTCAGCGTGGAGCAGTTCTTCCCGATGGGACTGTTGTTGGCTGACGTGAAGCCAACCGCATCACACTGCGCGTTGGTATACCCACCCCGGGTCCCGTCAAAGGTGAACACACCACGTCCGTTGGTGAAGTAGGCCACGTTGAGATTAGCCCGGCGGTATTCACCACCGAACTTCAGATCGTGATTTCCCAAGGTCCAATGCATCTGGTCGGTGACGTGACCCGTAACGTCCTGTCGACCCAGTGGCGGAGTCGCTCCGGTGTAGTCAAAGGAACCGACCCTCAACTGCGTGGCGCCTGACGCTAGGATGCCGGTCAGGCCGAGGTTGAGCCCAGCCGCCTGCACATTGAAGTTCTGGTCGCGGTCGTTGAAGGTCTGCAGAAACGATGCTGCCGCAAACGTCACCTGATTGACGATCCTGCTCGAAAACGTGCTGTTCTGCACGATCGAGACGTTATGGATGTGCATGGGCGCGGTCTGAAAGTACTCCGCGAAGTGAGAACCCACGTCGGCCGACTGTGTCCCCGTAGTTCCTAGATACCGCAGCGACAAGGTGTATCTATCAGTGAAGTTATGGTCTAGCTTAACAATTCCGTTGTAGCTGTTATAGGTGTTACGGCCGATGCTTTGGTACTGCGACTGGTAGCCGCTGCTGGTGCGGCTGTCGGCCGGAAATAGCAAGTTATACAGGTTAGTCGAGACTGGATTGACGGTCCGGTTCTGTTGCGCCAGAAGCGCTGTACCACCCGCGACCCAATCATTGTTCAGCACCGTGTCCGCGATGCTGTTGTTTGCGTTCGCGATCTGAACTTCCCCTGCAACGAAGAAAAATGTCTTGTCTTTGATGATCGGTCCGCCCACGGTGAAGCCGCCCTGGTGGTTGCGGATCTCCGGCACGCGACTATGCTTGGCCACCGTGGGGTTCAGCCAGGCAAAGTATTCGTTGCGATCGTAATAGAATACATCGCCGTGAAAGGAGTTTGTGCCTCCCTTGATGACCATGTTGCTGTTGGCGCCGCCGTTTCGACCTACATCGGCCTCGCCGCCGGCCTGCATGCTGAACTGGTCGATGGCCTCGATCGGGATCAGGCCTCCTGCCACGCCCGCCACACCACCCTGATTCGAAGCAACAGCATTCGACCAGGGATCGTTATTGTCCGCGCCGTCGATCTGAAAGTTGACCCCAGCGGTACGCGATCCATTGACGGTGTTGCTGTAGGCGCCCACGCCCGGAGCCAGCTTTGTCATCTGCGTGAAGTTACGGCCGTTGAGTGGAATCTCCTGCACCGACCTCGAATCGACCACCGCAATCAGCGAGCTCGTCGTCGTATCCAGGCTGACACCGGAAGCAGTTACGTCGACCACAGTGGATTCGGAGCCCACCGTCAGCTGGATGTTCTGATTGTTTGCCTTTGAGATCTCGATCGCCACCCGATCTACGTTTTTACTTGTAAATCCGGGCGCGGAGATCTGCAGCCTATAAAGGCCTACCGACAACTCCGGGAAATTGAAGTCACCGCTACTATTCGCCTTGTTGCTCAGGACCTCGTTCGTCGCGGGGTTGGTCAACACAACCGAGGCATTCGGTATGGTTGCTCCAGAGGAGTCCGTGACAGTACCTGTCAATGAACCTCGAAAGGTTTGCGCACCGGCAATGGCGGTGGAAATCAGGACGGCGCAGGAGGTCAGCGACATCCTTGAGAGATAGCCCATCGTTTGCGTCTCCTGTGCTGCACAATCGCGGGGACGATTGTGCAGATGCAGTAATGCAATGACCTTGCAACCTAGTAGGTGCACGGCAGAATAGTCCCTTACAGGACCGCTTAGTTGATGATGTGCCCCAAACCTATCGGAGATTCATTGAGAAATCAACTAGAAACTTCGGGCCGCAGGATTTCGAATAATTCGGTCACAACTCAGATGGGGTGAGGCCCTAAGAAGCCAAGCGACGAGACGTTCTTGATGGAACTAGATATTCTTCAAGAAAGTCAGCGTTGGCTGACGCTCAAGAGGCGTCGAGAGAACCATACTGGTTGTCGGACTTCCGTACGGAAGCAGACTCTCGATAAGCGCCTCCAACTCAGCCATCGACGAGAGCATCACCTTCAGCAGGAAAGCGTCGCTGCCCGTCAGGTGATGGCATTCATGGACGGCCTGGAGTGTGGGAAGGAACTTGAGGAACTGCCTGTACCGGTTGCCCTCGCACGTCAACCGGACGAATGCCTTTACGGCATAGCCGAGTGCCTCCAGATCGATCTCCGCACGATACCCGCGGATAACGCCCAGGCTCTCAAGCTGACGTACGCGCTCGGCTGTGGCCGACGGGGATAGACCCACCTTCCTCCCAAGTTCGGCAAAGGGTAGACGACCGTCTGTGGCGAGCTCCTGAAGGATCTTTTCTCCGATAAGATCGATTCCGCTATCGATTGGCATCCCGGTCTCCTTCCCCTGAGTATGAAGCATGACATGATAGGCGTCTCACCATGAAAGGTTCTACGAAGTCCATACCACCATTGAATCAATGCTTCGCACCGCTCAATACCATTGAAGCTGCATTCCCTTGCCCCGGCGGAGTTCGTAGTATCGGCAACATGATCGATCTGGATGGTTCCACGCTGTCGATTGAGGATGTTGTTGCGGTAGCGAAGTGCTCGACGACGGTCGGGATCGCTCGATCTGCTCTCGATCGTATGAATCGATCGCGTATCCAGGTGGACGTTGCGATGGCAGGAACGAGGCCTGTCTACGCCCTGAACACCGGAGTCGGTCTCTTGGCAAACATCCGTCTCGATGAGAGTGAAATCGATGCGATGCAGGTGAACCTGATACGTTCGCACTGCTGCGGAGTCGGCAGTCCACTTGAAGCGGGCGTGGTTCGCGGAATGATGGTGATTCGGGCGAATGTGCTGGCCAAGGGTCTTTCAGGGATCAGACCGGTGGTTGCCGAACGCATCTGCGACCTTCTCAATCATGAGATCACGCCGGTCATACCTTCACGCGGCAGTGTAGGCGCGAGCGGTGACCTTGCTCCCTTGGCCCACATGGCCCTGGTTCTGATTGGCGAGGGCCACGCGGAGTACAAAGGACAGATTCGGCCTGCCATGGAATGCTTTCAAGATGCCGGCCTGGAGCCGCTTCGGCTGCTCGGCAAGGAAGGCATATCGCTGCTGAACGGGACGCAGGCCATGCTTTCTATCGGATGTCTGCAGCTTCACGCGCTGGAGCAGCTTTGGACCTCGACGCAGATCACGGCGGCGCTCAGTATCGAAGCTCTGCGCGGGACCTCCGCGGCGTTTGATCCGCGACTTCATGCAGCCAGGCCGCATGCGGGTCAGCAATCCAGTGCAAGTCACCTCCTTCAGTTGCTCAAAGGAAGTTCGATCCCGCGCACCCACGGGGAGGGCAGCCGTATCCAGGATGCTTATTGCCTGCGTTGTATTCCGCAGGTGCATGGAGCGGTGTGGGACACGCTGGCGCACGCACGCGAAATATTTGAGATTGAACTCAACAGCGCGACGGACAATCCGTTGGTGTTTGACGAGGCAATCCTGTCGGGCGGAAACTTCCACGGTGCGCCGCTTGCTCTCGCTTTGGATTTTCTCGCGATTGCGCTCTGTCAGCTTGCCGGCATCTCCGAGCGACGGACGGAGCGGCTGCTCAATCCGAGTTTGAACGAAGGTCTTCCGGCCTTTCTGGCATCGCAGCCGGGTCTCGAATCGGGCTTGATGATGGCACAGGTCACAGCCGCCGCTCTGGTCGCTGAGTTGCGAGTTCTGGCATCCCCCGCCTCAACGGGTTCCATCCCTACGAGCGGAAATCAGGAAGATTTCGTTAGCATGGGGATGACCTCCGCGCTGAAGCTGGAGCAGGCGGTGACGTTAGGGAGAATGGTGATCGCGATCGAGCTCCTGGCCGCAACTCGGGCGCTCGACCTTCGCGGTGATCGCTCTACCGAACAACTCGAAGAGGCGCGCAGCTTGTTTCGATCGCGTGTTCCGGCCTGGCAAGCGGACTGTGTTCTTTCGATCTGGATGGAAGAGGCTTCGAGATTTCTTGGGGATGCCGCTTTTGCGTCCATCGACGTCGGTGCGATTGAGGAGGCGGTTCGATGACCGAGGCTTACACGCCCGTTCGGTCTGCGCGCGGCAACGTACGCACCGCCAAAGGCTGGATTCAGGAAGCAGCGAAGCGGATGCTGATGAACAACCTGGATGCGGAGGTCGCGGAGAAGCCGGAGGACTTGATCGTCTATGGTGGGCGCGGCAAAGCGGCTCGCAACTGGGAGTGCTACCACACGATTGTAGCGACGCTGGATCGGCTGGAGAACCATCAGACGCTGCTTGTGCAATCGGGTAAAGCTGTCGCTGTGCTGGAGACGCACCGTCTGGCCCCGCGTGTGCTGATTGCCAACTCCAACCTTGTGCCGAAGTGGGCGACGTGGGAGGAGTTTGATCGCCTGGACGCAGCCGGTCTGATGATGTATGGCCAGATGACGGCAGGCTCATGGATTTACATCGGCACACAGGGTATCTTGCAGGGGACGTATGAGACGTTTCGCGGCGCGGCGAAGCTCCACTTCAACGACACGCTGGCAGGCACGATCACGGTGACCGCGGGATTGGGAGGCATGGGCGGCGCACAGCCACTCGCCGTAAAGCTGGCCGGAGGCGTGAGCATCTGCGTCGAGATCGATCCCGGACGCATTCAGCGTCGCATCGAGACCCGCTACCTGGACAAGGCGACCGCGTCACTCGACGAAGCGATACAGTGGGCCATCGCATCGAAGGCCAGGAAGGACGCTGTTTCGATCGGTCTTCTAGGGAACGCAGCCGAACTTCTGCCAAGGATGGTGAAGCTCGGCTTTACACCGGATCTTGTCACGGATCAGACAAGCTCTCACGACCCCAAGTGGGGCTATCTTCCGGTCGCACGCGCGGACGAGGACCTGAACACCATGCGCGCTCAGCAGCCGGAAATCTACACCGATCGCGTTCAAGCCTCGATCGCACAGCATGTCGAGGCCATTCTGGAGATGCAGAGGCGCGGTGCGATTGCGTTCGACTATGGCAACAATCTCCGCACAGAGGCAAAGCTCGCCGGTGTTGCCGATGCCTTCTCTTACCCCGGTTTTGTGCCGGCCTTTATTCGTGATTCCTTCTGCAGAGGTCGAGGTCCGTTTCGCTGGGTTGCGCTTTCCGGCGATCCGGAGGACATCGCGAAGACCGATGGGGCGTTGCTCGATCTGTTTCCGGAAGACAAGCGCCTGCAAGAGTGGCTCACGTTCGCCTCAAAGGAGATCGCCTTCCAGGGTCTGCCTGCGCGTATCTGCTGGCTTGGGTACGGCGACCGCGACCGCGCCGGTTTGCTCTTCAATCGGATGGTTCGCGACGGCACTCTCAAGGCTCCGATTGTGATCGGGCGCGACCATCTCGATGCCGGTTCCGTTGCGAGTCCACATCGGGAGACGGAGGCGATGCGAGACGGCTCGGACGCTGTCTCGGACTGGGCTTTGCTCAACTTTGCCACCGGCATCGCGAGCGGCGCGGCGTGGATGAGCTTCCATCACGGCGGCGGTGTAGGCATGGGCTACAGCCAGCACGCGGGCCTGGTTGCCGTAGCCGACGGCAGCGACGAGGCAGAGGAGCGTTTGCGGCTTTGCCTGAAGAACGATCCCGCGATGGGCGTCGTTCGTCACGCAGATGCCGGCTATGAGATAGCTTTGGACACAGCTCGCGAGCGTGGTCTCGACCTGCCGAGCATCCGATGACCCCAGGGATCGAGGCCGATCTGCTCATCACAGGGATCTCGCAGACCGCTACCGCGAAAGGGCCCGGGCCAAAACATGGAGCCGCCATGCGCGAGCTTGAGGTAACAGAAGATGCTGCCCTGGCCATCACCGACGGCCTGATTGCCTGGACAGGCAAGCTGAGCGAGTGGACCGGAGATTCGTCCGAGACAATCGATCTCGGAGGGCGGGCCATGCTCCCGGCGCTCATCGACCCACACACGCACGCGGTGTGGGCCGGGGACAGGCTGGCTGACTTCGACGCAAGGTCGTCAGGTCGCAGCTATGAGGAGATTCTCCGCGCCGGGGGAGGGATTCGCAGCAGCATTCGGGCTTCCGCGGCAGCATCGCGACCGGAGCTCGTTCAGCTTGCTAGGCCACGCATCGCGGCACTTTTGCGCTCCGGTGCGGCGACGATCGAAGTGAAGTCCGGCTACGGTTTCGAGCCTGCGGCGGAGTTAGAGATGCTCGAGGCGATCCGTGATCTTCGCCCGCTGACGCCTGCCCGGATTCTTTCTACGTTGCTGATACACATCCCGCCTCGAGAAGACGCGGATCGTGCAAAATACGTCGCTGCTGTCTGCAAGGATCTCATTCCGGAGGTCGTGAGGAGAGGTCTAGCGTCGGCGTTTGATGTGTTCATCGAACGGGAGGCCTGGCATCTCGAGGAAGCGGACGTCATGCTGCGATGTGCCAAGCAGCACGGGCTTGCGATCAAGGTACATTCAGAGCAATTTCAGCGTGTGGGTGGACTGGAGCTAGCCGTGGAGTTAGGTGCTCTTAGCGTGGATCACATGGAGGCCTGCGAACCTGAGCAGTTCAGGCTGCTGGCGAACAGCAGTACCGTCGCAACGATTCTTCCGGGCGTAACACTCCATCTCGGCATCCCGGCGGCGCCCGGTCGAAAGCTCATCGATGCCGGCGCCGCGGTCGCGGTGGGGACGGATCTCAACCCTGGATCGAGTCCATTGTTCTCGATGTCCACGGCGCTTGCACTCGCGATCCGCTTGAACGGACTGACGGCAGCGGAAGCTCTGGTGGCCGGCACCGCGAACTCTGCCTCTGCCCTGGGCCTACACGACACAGGCAGGCTGGAAGCAGGTTTGCGAGCAGATTTTCTCGTGCTCGAAGAGAAGGACTGGCGTGACCTGGTGTACACCTTGGGTGCGAACCCCGTGAGAGAGATATGGATCGGCGGCAAAAAGGCCGAGACGTCAGCTGCGGCCCGGACGGAGTCTGCGTCACCTGCAACACAGACGGAGTCGGCGTGAGCACCTTTTACTTGCCGGAGCTTCTCTATCTCGACGGCAACTTCGTCACCGGAAAGGGCGTCCTCGTCGAGGATGCGGGACGGATCGAGCGCATCGCAACCAGGCAAACTGCCGGGGAAGCCACCATCGTCGATCTCCCTCGCAAGGCGCTGCTGCCCGGATTTATCAACACACACTCGCACACCTTTCAGCGTCTGATCCGCGGCAAATCGGAGTCGAGGATCGTAAGCGGAAAGGACTTCTGGAGTTGGCGAGGCACCATGTATCACGCAGCCGCCAGACTGAGTCCTGAAGAGGTCTATGACGTTGCCCGTATGGCCTTCCTGGAGATGTTGCTTGCAGGAACTACGACGGTCGGTGAGTTTCACTACCTCCACACGGACCCGACCGGCAAGGCGTATATCGACCCCAACCTCTTGAGCAAGCAGGTTATAGCGGCGGCACGATTCGTGGGTATACGGATCGTGCTCCTGCGGACAGCCTACCTTCGATCCGGGTTCAATCTTCCTCGCGATGGAGGCCAAACCCGGTTCTTTGAGTCGAAGACCGAATTTCTGCGCAATATGCAGGCACTGCTCAGAGATTGTTCGCATGGGTCGGCCGACGTACGCTTTGGCGTTGCACCACACAGCATCCGTGCGGTGCCCTTGGAGGATCTCAAGGACATTGCCGCATGGACCGAAGCAGAACGGCTTCCGCTGCACATGCATGTCGCCGAACAAGTCGCTGAAAACGCGGCCTGCGTTCAGGAGTACGGCTGCACGCCCGTCCAACTTCTGAGCCGCAACCGCATCCTGACAAGCCGATTCACGGCGGTTCATGCCATTCATATTCAGCCGGACGAGGTCGCGCAACTTGCGGAAGCCGGAGCCACCATCTGTTCGTGTCCCACCACAGAACGCAATCTTGGAGATGGTATCTTTGCCGCCGATCGGGCGATGGCTTCGGGAATTCGAGTGGCCTTCGGCTCGGACAGCCAGGCTCAGATCGATCCCTTGGAAGACGCTCGCGAACTTGACTACCATCTGCGGCTCCGTGACAGAGAGAGAGCGATCCTCGATCAAATCGACGGCCGACAGCTTGCAGAACGCCTCTTCCTCTGCGCCACGCGGAACGGGGCACTCGCGCTCGACGTACCGACCGGAGAGTTTCGCGAGGGTCAATTCGCCGATGGTTTCACGATCGATCTCGATGATCTGTCGATTGCCGGTCACTCACCGGACGACCTCCTGCCGATCCTCGTTTTCTCTATGAATCGGTCCGCCATCCGCGATGTTCTGGTCAATGGCCGATGCGTTGTGCGTGACCGGAGGCATGCTCTCGAAGGGGAGATTGTCGCTCGTTATCAGGATCTCCACTCGCGCGTGTGGCACACAAGGCCGACAGGTGCAACGCGGTGAAGGACGTTGTCGATATCCTTCAGGACCTCGTCCGCATTCCGTCCGCGTCTTCGCTCTCGAATCGAGCGGTCGTCGAGTACGCGCGGTCCGCATTGCATCAGGCCGGTTGGAACACAACCACATCAGCCTACGTTGACCCCTCCGGCGCCGAGAAGATGAACCTCGTTGCAGCTCCTCCGGGACAGATCTGCGAGGATCCGGTCGTCGATCGCGCCTTCGTCTGTCACACCGATACAGTGCCGCCTGCGATCGGTTGGACAGCAGCGCTCGAGCCCGTGATCAAAGACGGCCATCTCCATGGATGCGGCGCTTGCGATGTCAAAGGCTTTCTCGCGTGCCTCCTTGCGGCGGCCGGTGCGACAGCGGACGCGATCTATCGAAGCGGCCTGCGCATCGTGCTCACGGCAGACGAAGAGATCGGCTGCCTGGGTTCCTATCGGCTGCTGGCCGAAGGCTTGCTCCATCCACGGTCGCTCATTATCGGTGAACCGACCTCTCTCCATGCGGCCCGGGCGGGCAAGGGATATTGCCTCGCCGAGATGACGATCTTCGGAGCAGAGGCGCACAGCGCTCACCCTGGCCAGGGGCGGTCTGCGATCTACGCCGCGGCCAAGGTGATCCACGCTATCGAACAGTTCGCAGAGCAGCTAATGCATCAGACCAACCCGTTCTTCGACCCGCCCTACACCACCCTCAATATCGGAACGATCCGAGGTGGGACCGCCAAGAACATCGTTCCGGCCGAGTGCAGATTTCTCCTCGAATGGCGACCGATACCGGGCCAATCGTCCGAGCATGTGCCTGACGGCATCCGACGCCTGTTGGAGAATTTAGAGCGGGCAGAACCAGAATTTCAGTACGACTTCACCGTACATCGTCAGCAGCCCGGCTTTGAAACGCACGCCGAATCGGAGCTTGTCTTCGCTATCGAACATCTTACCGGCAAGCCCCCGATCTCGATCCCGTTTGGGTCAGAGGCAAGCGTGTTCGCGACTGTAGCTGAGGAGGTGGTTGTGTTCGGACCAGGAGATATCAGGACGGCGCATAGCTCTCGCGAGTGCGTTCCAATCGCCGAATTGAGACAGGCTGTGTCGTGTATCGAGGCGCTGATGCGATGAACAGAATCGCGTGACTCGGATCACGATCTCGCCCGGACGGTCTTCGCACGGCTTCTTTCAGGCGCTCGGCGAACTGCCGGTGCGAGCTGTTGGCGCAAGAGTGACAAAAACGCCTTCATCGCAGGGGAGAGCCATTTGTCCTTATGCCAGGCGACGATCGTTTGCATGGTGAGTTTGCTGCCGTCCCAGGGGATGACGGCAAGTTTTCCTGTCGCGATCTCCTCCTCTACAACCAATCCGGGCAAACAGGCGATACCCATGCCAAGCGCTGTACATTGCTTGATGGTTTCAACACTGGAAAACTCCATGATGGTCTCCGCTTCAACATCTGCCTGGGCCAGGGCGTGTTCGAGTTTTGTCCGGTAGGAACAGCCGACGTCGGTCAGGAGAAAGGTCTGTCCCGCCAGATCTTTCGGACCGATGCGCGCGCGACTCAAGAGGGGATGATTGACCTGCGCCACCAGGACCATGGCCTCCGGACAGACGTGCTCCACATGCAGACGAATATCTTTCAGGTCGTCGTCAATCACAAGTCCAAGATCGAGATCTCCCCGTTCCAGGTGCGTGATCAGTTCCGCGGAAGCCACGCCTCGGAACACGAGGTCGACTTGAGGGTACTGCGCGCGAAACAGCTTCAGCACAGGTGGAAGGCGATATGTAAGGACCGATTCCGGCGATCCGATGACCAAAGTCCCCGTTGGATGATCGCCACCTTTCGTCACGGAGTTTGCTTCTTCCAGCAGATGAAGCATTCGCTCGGCGTACGGCAGCAGAAGTGAACCATGCGCCGTGAGCCGCACTTGCTGGCCCAATCGCTCGAACAGCGGAACTCCCAGCTCCTGCTCCATGGCCCTGATCTGTACGCTCACGTTGGACTGCACACAGTGGGCCCGCTTCGCGGCTCGTGTGAAGTTGAGTTCATGGGCCAGGATTCGGAAGATGTTCAACTGACGGAATTCCACGCGCATCCCCAATCACTGCCGTGCATGACTTCCATCTAAACAATTCATTGGACAGATGGACTCGGCTGCGTAATGGTATCAGTATTCACAAAACCATAAAACACGAGACATTCAGGCTGGTTGATCGGAATCTCCCTCCATCCTGGGATGCTCGGCTTTAGCCGCTAACCTGCGTGCTAGACAGGATTTACTGCACCTCTAGCTTCTCAACCGAAGGCACGACGCTGGTCATCTCCGAGCCGACGCACCGCACTCTTCAGGAGGTTTCATGCAGCAACAGTCCGGGATCGCACCCTCGCATCTCCCAATCCAGACCGCACCGCCTACACGAAGCCGCTCCCTAAACCGACGCCTGGTCGGCCGGTGTTTGCTTGCATTGACCGCAGCTACCACGTTCCTTGTCGCAGGCGTCGCTCTGGCACAGACGTCGACTCCAGTCGGTCAGCAGCCCGTCCAACCTGGACAGTCCCTGCCCTCTCCGCAGCAGCCCGCCATCGCACCCTTGACGCAGTCTGTCACGGTGACCGCGGATAACCAGTTGCTGGAGCCGGAAGCGACGGGGAGCCGACTCGGCCTGACGCCTCTCGAGACACCGGCCCAGGTCTTTTCCATCACGCCCGATACGATTGAACGGCGAGGGTATACGCAGATTGAGGACGCTGTGGACAGCCTGCCCGGCGTAACTTCCGGAGGTTCGCCCGCGGACCCCTCCCAATTCGTTGTCCGCGGATTTGTGGGCAATTACGTCTCTCTGCTCCGCGATGGCATCTACGTCGGACCGGCCAACATGGTCACCCGAGCAGAGAACGCGTTCAATCTACAGAGTGTCGATCTCCTGTCCGGGCCAAGCTCGGTGTTGTACGGTCAGGGTGCGGTCGGTGGAACCGTCAACGTCCTCACGAAGAAGCCGATCTTTGCACCGATCAGCTTCGACGCGTATAGCGTCCTAGGCAGTTTCAGCACCTTTGAGGAAGGCTTCGGCGCAGGCGGCCAGATCAATAAGACGTTGGCCTTTCGCAGCGACCTCAGCTACTACCAGAGCCACGGTTACGTCCTCAACGCAGACCCGAAAAACCTGAATGGTACGGGTTCTCTGCTATATGCGCCGACAAAGACACTGAGCTTCCTGCTCGCGCTCGATGTGTTGAAGGACAAACTACCTTCGTACTATGGCACGCCACTTGTGACCACCGCCTTCGCCACTAGCCCTCTCAAGGGCGTCATCAGCAACGACATCGGCGTCGCTCTCGATTCGCGTATGCGTTTCAACAACTACAACGTGCGCGATGCGGTCCTGAACTCTTCCAGTTATCAGCCGTCTTTGACGATCAACTGGCAGGCCACACCGAATCTAGTTATCACAAACCAGACCTACTACTATCACGCCGCACGCAATTGGATGAACGCCGAACAATACATCTTTATTCCCGTTGGAACGGTGGATGGGAATGGTGGCATAGCTCCTATCAATGAGATTGAGCGAGACCGCTTCCAGGTTCACCACAATCAGCAGCTTCCGGGAGACAGCATCAATCTCGCTTACGCCCACACGCTGTTCGGGCGGAGTAACAAGTTTTCAGCCGGATACGACTTCTACCATGTTAGCTTCTCCCGCGCGAGGGGCTTCAACTTCGCCAATAACTACGCAGACTTCGTCGATGCTCTGCATCCGGTCCAGGGAAGTTATGCTGTCCCTTACGATCCGGGCGACAATGCAGCCAGGATCGCGCCGACCAGGATCACAGATAATGCGGTCTATGCGGAAGATTCACTGAAGGTCACCCCCAGGCTGAACGTCGTAGCCGGCATCCACTTCGAAAACTTCTACCTGGATCGCCTGAACTTCGGGCCCACCGGTGCACCGCAGCTTGCGAACAACTTCAGCGGCACATATCATCCCTTTAGCTTTCGCGTTGGCGCCGTCTACGATCTCTATAAAGGTCTTACCGCGTATGGTCAGTTCACCACGGCAAACGCGCCTCCCGGAAGTAACATCTTCCTCGTAAACAATGTACCTGGCGCACCGTTTAGGCTCTCCGGGGCGAAGGAAGGGGAAGTAGGACTTAAAGATAATTTCCCAAACAATTTCGGAGAAATGACGCTGGCGTTCTACGACATCAGCGTAAATAACATCTTGACCGTAACTCAAAACAGCGTCTCGACCGATAACGGTCAACAAAGGTCCAAAGGTATTGAATTTTCTACCATTCTTCATCCGGTGCATTTTGTGGATGTCAACTTCAACACAGCCTACACGCACGCCAGATTCGGTCGCTTCTTCGACCCAAACACAGGCGATAACGACACTGGCCTGGTTCCCGCCGATGTGCCCACGACTAGCGCGAATCTTTGGGTCGACACGCGCAAGGTTGGAAACCTGCCGATCGAGGTGGGTGCGGGCCTTCGATTTCTTGGCGCCCGCTATGCAAACAATCAAAACAACATCACTCTCAACAACTATGCCACCCTCGATATCTACGCGACCTATCATTTGAAGGAGCGGGTCGACTTCTCCGCTCGGGGTAAGAACCTGACCAACAAAGCTTATGCATCATTCGCGGATATTAACTACCCGACCGAGATCATCCTTGGCGCGCCACGCTCTTACATGCTCTCTTTCACAGGACATTTCTAAGACTCAGGCGGACTTGTACTGTCAAAGCCAAGCCGGAGTCCCTGAGCGGGGTACTTCCACCTAGGGACTGCGCAGGTCTGGGCCAAAACACTCGAAGGCTGAACCATGAAAAAGATGCTTGGAAGATTTATCGTCTGGCACCGTCTCCTGGCATTGCCTTCCTGTCTCTTCTTCGGAATCTGGTTTCTAAGTGGCGTTGTGATGATGTATGCGCGGATGCCGGAGCTTACGGAAGCTGGTCGTCTCGACCGGCTTCCGGCGCTGGATCTAAGTACGGCGGCATCGTTCCCGCCCAAGCTTTCAGCATCCGTGCAGGCGGAAAGGATTACGGTTGGAATGCTCAACGGCCGCCCTGTCTATCGGATCCTTCCGAGTACAGGACGATGGTTTTCCATCTTTGCAGATGATGGATCCGCGGTCGGCACGGTGGATCGAAGTTCTGCCATCCAGACAGCGGCTCAGTTCAGCGGCCAACCCGCCGGCGCCCTTTCCTTTGCTGACGAGATCGCGGATGTCGATCAATGGACGGTATACCCCGCATCAAGGGTATTTCTGCCGTTCCAGATCATCAAGGGCAACGACCCGCGGCACACAAAGTATTACGTCTCCGCGAGGACGGGCGCGGTTTATCTGACAACCACCTTCCGGGGCCGTTTGCTTGCATGGTGCGGCGCGATTCCGCATTGGTGGTACATCACAGCACTCCGCTCCAACAACTCGATGTGGCATTGGGTCATGATTATCGCCTCGGGATGGGGAGTGCTTATGTGCATCTTCGGCATCGCGGCGGGAACCATGCGGTACTCCCCGTCGAAACGGTACAGGTTCCCCGGACCGCGCTACTCCTCGGTCCCTCATGTCGGGATGAAGCGATGGCATTACATTTTGGGATACGGCTTCGGAGTGATTACTTTTACCTGGATCTTGAGCGGCCTCTTCTCGATGAATCCCGGTTCATGGAGCCCTGGGCCGGACGCCTCACGCGCCGAGATCCATTCTTTTGCCGGAGCACCGCTGCGCCCCTCCTCCTTCAAGACGACTCCGAAGGAGGCATGGGTCCAACTCCGCCAGTGCCTTCCGATTAAAGAGATGGAACTCATCATGTTCAATGGCGAGCCCTACTATATAGGTCGTGATACCGTCTCAGACGTACGTCTTCTACCGGCGGCGGTGGCTGCTCCATCCTGTATGTCGCAGATGCCGCTCAACCAGCTTGTGGCGGCCGGCAAAAGAGTTGGAGAAGATGCCTCAACTCTATCCATAGATACGCTGAGTAGTTATGACAGCTACTACTACGACAGGAAGTTTCAGAAGCCACTGCCGGTCGTGCGTGTGCGTCTCTCCGATAGCAAGGGGACTTGGCTTTACATCAATCCTAAGACAGCGCTGATACAAGCGCGTTACACAGAAAGGAGCCGGTGGGAGAGGTGGCTTTACAACGGCCTCCATAGTCTCGACTTTCCATTTCTTATTTACCGGCGTCCACTTTGGGATCTAGTTGTTATTGTTCTAAGCATCGGCGGATTTCTGTTGAGCATAACTGGAATTGTTTTGACGGTTCGCTACTTTCAAAAGTCGTTCAAGAGACGCCGGCAAACACTTCGGCGTGCCTAGGAGAAACACTCTCTCAGCGCCCAAAGGCGAGCTTGGCCGCGAGCACAACCAGAAGGATGGCGAAACCTCTCCTGAGGACTACATCGGACAGGTGTTGCGCCCAGATTCCTCCGAACCAGCCTCCGATGGCAAACCCGGTTGCGATCAGAAGGGCTAACTTCAGGTCGACGTGCCCGGCTTTGTAGTAGGTCCAGAAGGCGAAGATGCCGATCGGTAGAAGAAGGGTCGCAAGCGACGTGCCCTGCGCGGTCTTCTGCGACATGCCATAGAAAAGAATGAGAGCGGGAATCAGGAACGCTCCGCCCCCGATCCCGATCATGCCCGATATCCCGCCGATGACGAGCCCCAACGCGAGCCCGCCTGCGATTCCGAGCGGTGTCATGCGCTCTAGCTCCTGGATCGTTGGCTGGGATCGTTGGCTGCGGCGGGCAAGACCGTCTCTGCCTGGCCGGTGTGCCAGCTGCGGTAGGCGGCGTCGAGGATGCGCATGTTCTGGAGACCGTCGGTGCCGAGCGCGCGAAAGTTGGTCTCGCCGCGGGAGGCCTGGGCGAAGCTGTCGAGCATGCGGGTGTAGCCGTCGGCGTTCGAGACGGCGAGGCGCTCGATCAGATCTCCGGACCGCTGAAACGAGAGTTCGGAGGAACGCTCGACGTTGAAGGCGTTTTCGGCCGTGAGGACGCCGTCCGAGCCGACGACTTCGAGGAGGGTCCGGTAGCTCGCGCGGGCGCTGACGGTGACGTCGGAGAAGATGTCGCCGGACATCTTGAGTTGAAGCGAGGCGACGGCTTCGACGGCGCCCGGATGGCCGTTCTGGGTGTCGTGGCGGGCGAGGGTGCGGACTTCGAGGACCTCCCGCTCGAGGACAAAGCGAAGGGCGTCGATGCAGTGGACGCCGACGTCGCCGATGGGGCCGCCGCAGGCGAGCGATGGGTCGGCGATCCAGGTGCGTGGAGCCCGGTCGGCGGGGTAGCAGAACTGCGCGAGGGCGAGTTGCGGGTCGCCGATGCGGCCGGCCCGGATCTGTTCGGCGATCCACTCGAGGCTCCGGTTGTAGCGGAAGTTCTGGGCGACGCCGAAGAGCGCGTAGGCGTGTTCGGCGGCGGCGACCATGGTCTCGGCCTCGGCGGCGTTCATGCTGAGCGGCTTTTCGCAGAGGACCGCCTTGCCGTGCGCAAAGGCGAGCAGGGCGTCTTCGCAGTGGAGCGCGTCGGGCGAGGTGATGAAGACGGCGTCGATCTCGGCCGAGGCGCAGAGGGCTTCTTTCGTCGGGAAGGCCAGCGGGATGTTGTGGGCGGCGCAGTCGCGTGCCAGCGCGGAGCTATCCCGGCGCCACGCCCCTTGGAGGACGGTGTGCTGAGAGTGCTGGAAGGCGGGCACAAGGCGGCGGAGGGCGTGGTGGCCGAAGCCCAGGATGGCGAAGCGCAAGCGGGAGTTCGGCATCGTTGTGCTCCTGTCTGCTTGGGTGCGTTGGGAAGCTCTGTTGAGGTCGGTAGAGGTTGGCGGTGGGCTGCGTTTGGACCGGTACGAGGACGATACTCCTTGCTCGGGAACGGTGTTTTGCGCCGCCGCTCCCACCGTCGGGCGTGGGCTGGATATTGGTTACGGGCGGACTGATCGAGCCTCCCTGTTATAAATGAAGTGGGAGGGTACTGCCGCCGCAGAGCTCTCTGGACCCGCCAGGAGGCCTGAGCGGGACTTCTCCCGAACTTGCGTCCCATCGCTCTTGCCATCGCCTGTCCAACCTTTGCCTGCACGGATTTCGAACTTCCAGACCTCCTGTGAAGCCGTTCCGTGCACTTACCCCAGCGTCGATCGTCCCAGGATCAATGCGGAGAACCTTATGAAAACTCTCTTCGGAAAGCTTGTCGTCGTCCTCGCCGTTGCCGGCGCTTCGGTTGCCGCCCATGCGCAGCAGCAGACGCAGAATGTGGCTTTTGGCCGCACAACCGTCACCATGAGCCAAACGTTTCTTGACTCGCTGACGCGATCGGGTGCGACTCTGACGGACCTGAACAGCGGCAGCATGATCACGGCCGCCGGAACCACGTTGACGGCCGTAGGCGGCGCCCTGAACACCAGCAGCAAGGCCGGCGAGATCATGCATTCGGGTGGCTACCTGCTTTCGGGTGCAGGACAGGCCGTGCGCGTTCAGGACCTCATCATCGACACCACCAATACCTCGCATCCGGTGATCAGCGCCTTGTTTGTGGTGAACGATACGGTGTATGGCCGGGTGGTGCTGTTTGATCTGCAGGCGACATCGAGCTTTATGTTCACCGCGATGCCGGGATCGGGCGTGGCGAATCTGAGCGGCATCTCGGTGACGATCGATGCCGCGGGAGCGAGCGCGTTGAACTCTATCTTTGGCGGGCAGGTAACGTCGGCTGGAACGCCCGTCGGCACGGAGACGCAGTTTGTGGTGTTTGCCGCGACGCCGACCTCGGTCCAGTAGGCTCCTAGGCCTGGTGTGCCCCGTTTGCGTGGGAAAAGGAGGAGGCTCGAACCAAATGGTTCGGGCCTTCTGCTTTGGTACGGGTGGATGGCAGCGTGAGTCAGGGTGTGGGTTTGTGATAGCCTCAGCTCATCCGCGGACACCAAAGTCACGTAGAATGTTGTTACCAGCAATTCCGAATCCATCGCATCTGTGCAGGGTAAATGGCCGCCGGCTTCGCAATCCCGATCAGTTCCCTTCCCCTCGAGAGCGCACCGCTGCCGGCGCGTGAGCTGCGATTTCGCGAAGCTCGCCTGCCCGGGTGCTTTGTGGTCGAGTTTCCGAAGTTTTCGGACCATCGCGGTTCGTTGGTGAAGGCGATCCAGCGATCGGCGTTTGCGGCGCATGGTCTCCGGTCGGACTTTGCCGAGGTGTTTTATACAACTTCGGAGAAAGATGTGTTGCGCGGGATGCACTTTCAGGCGCCGCCGAGCGATCATGCCAAGCTGGTGTACTGCCTGGCCGGGTCGATCTCAGACGTGGCGCTGGATCTGCGGGCCGGGTCGCCGACCTTTGGCGAGCACGAAGTTTATGAGCTGACCAGCGAGGCCAACAATGCGATCTATCTGCCGAGCGGAATTGCGCATGGATTTTACGTGCAGGAGGCTCCGTCCGTGGTGGTGTACCACGTGACGACGGAGCACGATCCGGCGCGCGATGCCGGTGTGCACTGGGACTCGTTTGGGGCGGTGTGGCCGGGCGAGAAGCCGATTGTGTCCGCGCGGGACGCCGGATTTCCGACATTGGCCGAGTACCAAACGCCGTTCCGGTATGTCTCGCCGCGGGGCGAAACGGTTGACGATGGTCGCCAGGGGTGAGCCTGACGTCCGGGCGCACATCCCCTAGGGGCGATGAGATTAAGGCCGATGAGATTAAGGGCGATGAGATCTGCCGATGCGGGTGCCCATGCTGAGCGGCTCTGGTGGATCTGACTTGCCGGTGCGCATATCCGACCCGTCCGACCTGTCCGGCCTGACGCTGCTGGTCGGCGCGAGCGGGCAGGTGGGGGCGCAGATCCTGCGCGCGCTTGGGGACGAGCATACGGCGGTGACGGCGCGGTCCGGCGGGTCTCGGGCGAGTTCAGGTCTGGAGCTCGATCTGGCGGAGCTCGGAGGTGTCGCGGAGGCAGAGCAGAGGTTGGCGGAGGTGCGGCCGGACCGGGTATTTTGTATCGGCGGGATGACCAACGTCGAGGCGTGTGAAGATGTGCCCGAGGCGGCGTTCCGCACGAATGCGCGCGGGCCGGGGTTTCTGGCAGGCTATGCGTGGAACCGGCGGGTTCCGTTTGTGTATGTGTCGACCGAGTATGTCTTTGACGGGTCGGACGATCGTCCGGGACCGTACATCGAGGAGGATCAGACCCATCCGCTAAGTGTGTATGGGCAGAGCAAGTTGGCCGGCGAGGAGAGGGTGCTGGCGGAGCACCCGGAGGCGCTGATCCTGCGGACGACGGTGGTGTATGGGCCGGACGCCCAGGCCAAGAACTACCTCTACAGTGTCGTGCGGAATCTACGGGCGGGGCGGCGGATGCGGGTTCCGGCTGACCAGATTTCGACGCCGACGTACAACCGCGATTTTGTCCGGGCGACGTGTGCTCTGGTGGCGGCGGGTGCGACGGGGATCTACCATGTCTGCGGACCGCAGATGTTCGGGCGGTTGGAGTTTGCGCGGGAGATTGCGCGTTTGTTGGGTCTAAACGCGGATCTGCTGGAGGGTGTCGCGACGGCGGAGCTGGGGCAGCGCGCGCCGCGGCCGCTCCGGGCGGGGCTGCGGACCGAGAAGCTGCGGCGAGATCGACCGGAGATTGCAATGCGGACGGTGGGCGAGAGTCTCCGCGATTGCGCGGCGGATCTCGAGGCATTTGTGCGCGAGGCGTCCTGATGGACATCGCTCGCAGAGCCGGAGAGCAGACGGGCGACAAGCCGCTGATCTCGCTGGTGGTTCCGGTCTTCAATGAAGAAGCCAACGTCGTGTTGTTCTACGAGGCGGTGTGTCGCGTCATCGACGGTTTGCGGGATGAGTACATGTTTGAGTTTGTGTTTACCGACAATCACTCGACCGACGGGACGCCGCGGATCTTGCGGGATCTTGCGCAGGTGGACCGGCGGGTGCGGGCGTTTCGGTTCTCGCGCAACTTCGGGTACCAGCGATCGATCTTGACGGCATATCTGCGATCGGAGGGTGCGGCGGCCATCCAGTTGGACTGCGATCTGCAGGACCCGCCGGAGCTGATTCCGGTCTTCCTGGCGCACTGGCGGGCGGGCTCGGATGTGGTGTATGGCGTGCGCAAGTCGCGTCTGGAGGCGCGTCGGTGGAGCCTCGCGCGCCGGGTGTTTTACTGGCTGGTCGACTTCTTGTCGGAGGATCCGATCCCGCGGGATGCGGGCGATTTCCGGCTGGTGAGCCGGCGTGTGATCGAAGAGCTCCGGCGAATCGACGAGCCCAGGCCGTACCTCCGCGGGACGATTGCCACGCTGGGGTTTCAGCAGACGGGCGTGGATTATGCGCGAAGGGCGCGCGCGCTAGGTGAGTCGAAGTTTTCGTTTTACGACAACATCATGCTCGCGCTGGACGGCATTGTGAATCAGTCGGTGGTGCCGTTGCGGATGGCGACGTACGTGGGCATGCTGGTGTCGGCAATTACCGTGGTGGCCATCTTTGGCTATGTGATCGCGTACTTCACGACGGGGTTCCGGGCGCCGGCGGGGTTTACAACCACGACGGTGCTGATCCTGTTTTCGTTGGGGATTAATGCTCTTTTGCTGGGGATTATCGGCGAGTACCTGGGGCGGATGTATCTGCAGATGAAGCGCCGATCCCTATCGATTGTGGAACGGGAGCTGCACCGGGAGCAGCCGGATCGAGGTTGAATCAGCGGCGCCGATCTGAGGTGCGCGCGCTTGCGCAAACGCGGTAGGACCGGCAACAATCAACTGCATGAATCAGACGAAGTCGGCGGTGAGTACAAGAGAAGCGCCTGCGGCGATCGGGCCGTACTCGCAGGCGGTGCGGGTCGGCGATACGTTGTATACGTCAGGGCAGGTGGCGCTTGATCCGGCCACGGGCGTGCTGGTGCCGGGCGGCATCACGGAGCAGACCGTGCGTGTGCTAGAGAACCTGAAGGCCGTGCTGGCGGCGGCGGGGATCGACATGGTGGACGTGGTGAAGACGACGGTTTACCTGAAGAATATGAAGGATTTCGCGGCCATGAACGAGGTGTATGCGCGCTACTTTGCACCGGCAGGCGTCGTCCCCCCGGCGCGGTCGACGGTCGAGGTAGCTGCGTTGCCGAAGGACGCCCTGGTTGAGATTGAGGTGATCGCGAAGGCGTCGGCGGAGGCCTGAGTGGTGGATGGCTGAGGCCCGGACAGGACGAAGCGCGTGGGGCTCTCGAGCATCTAAATACTAGGAGCGAACGAAATGGCAGAGACGTCGACGGCAGCGGAAACGAAGCAGAAAATTCAGAAGACGGACGCGGAGTGGCGAGAGCTTTTGACCCCCGAGCAGTTCCAGATTTTGCGGCAGAAGAGCACCGAGCGGGCGTGGGCAGGCGCTCTGAACAGCAATCACGAGGACGGGATGTATCACTGCGGGGCGTGCGATGCGCCGCTGTTTTCGTCCGACAAAAAGTTCGATTCAGGCTCGGGTTGGCCGAGCTTCTGGCACCCGGTGAGCTCGGACGCGATCGAGGCGCACGAGGATGTTTCGCACGGAATGCGGCGGGTCGAGGTGACGTGCGCGACGTGCGGCGGGCACCTGGGGCACGTGTTTCCCGATGGTCCCAAGCCGACGGGTCTGCGGTACTGCATCAACAGCGCTTCGCTTGGCTTTCAGAAGCAGGGTGAGAAGTAGGGGGCACAAGTAGCCGAAGTGAGCATCGCAAAGAGAGCCCCGACCGTTTAGGATCGGGGCTCTCTATTTGTTTCCTTGTTTCCGATGAAGTTTAGAGGAAGCTAGGCGGCTTTGATGATCTTGCCGGCCTTGATGCAGCTGGTGCAGACGCGCATGCGCTTGCTCGCGCCGTTGACGAGCGCCTTGACGGCCTGGAGGTTGACGTTCCAGCGCCGGCGCGTGGTGTTGTGCGCGTGCGAGATGTTGTTGCCGAACTGTGGTCCTTTGCCGCAAAGTTCACACTTCTGTGCCATAACCTGCTCCGATCCTGTGGGTGCGTATGTGTGTCGTGAAGCGGCTTGCGTCTGAGCCCGGGGAGGTTCGCGCAGGCGATGCAAGCAGACATGGGAGAGCACGGGTGCGCGCTCTCCTCGACTTAATGAGGATAGCACAGCGGGGTTTAGGTGGACGGCGGCGAGCTGTGGGCCGCCGCCTCGCCGAGGGCTGCGCGGAGGTCGCCGCCTGCGTCCGAAAGGCGGGCGCGGGCGGCGGCAAGCGGGATCTGGAGGCGGGCCATGAGGATGGCGAGCTTGACGTCTCCGGCGTCGCTGAGCAGAGCGTGGGCGGTTGCGCGGTCGCATTTCCCAGCGCTCTCGATGATGCGCTCGGCGCGATCCACGAGCTTGGCGTTGGTGGGTTGGACGTTGACCATCAGGTTGCCGAAGACGGCTCCGGAGCGGATCATGACGCCGGTCGAGAGCATGTTGAGGACGAGCTTGGTGGCGGTGCCGGCTTTGAGGCGCGTGCTTCCGGTGAGGACTTCGGGGCCGGTGAGGGGCGTGATGGCGATCTCGGCGATCTTGGCCATGGGCGAGCCGGGCGTGCACGTGAGGG
>CAXTYQ010000018.1:0-47983 GCA_964248505.1 uncultured Acidobacteriaceae bacterium | reverse complement strand
CTACAGAACAGAGAAAACTACAGTTACGAATGGTTGAGAAAAAGGGGGCAGGTCACGATCGCCGGAACGGTCCCGACGACGTCGACCTCACGCTCTACTCGCTTCGGCGATGGGCGGAGCTGGCAGCCAAGGGCAACGCAACAGCGTTGCACTTCGTCTTTGCAGATGCGACCGCGACCAGTGACGATCTCTGGCGAAGAATTCAGGCCCGGCGCGAGCTCTTTCTGAGCCGGCAGTCGGCGGTCCAGTTCCTCGGCTTTGCCGACAACCAGTTGCGCCGGATCACGGGTGAGAAAGGCCGTGGCGCCAAAGGGGCAGCGTCCCGAGTACATAAGCGCTTTCGGATACGACACAAAGGCGGCAATGCACTGCCTCCGACTTTACCTTGAATGCATTGAACTGATGCGATGGGGAACGATCACCCTCCCCAGACCGGAACGCTCGTTTCTGATCGAGGCGCGATCGGGCGCGTGGACATTGCAGCAGTTTCTAGACCAAGCCGAACGCTTACGTCTGGATGCCGAGGCGGCTGCCGTTGTTTCCGATCTGCCCGAAGTCGTCGATATGCAGGCAATTTCGAAGCTGCTGGCCGAAGTGCATCTGGCTGCCTGGACCGTTTAGGCACACGTACGCCTCAGCCTCCGACTCAACGATCCCGCGCCGTAACAAATCCCGGCATCCACAACAAAGCCCGCTTCGAATCCGAGCCGGGTAGATCCGCAATCAACAGCCGCGCCGCCTCGGCGTATGCACAGGCCGCATCCATCGCGTAGTCAATCGAGCCGTGCCGATAGAGAATCTCAAGGATCTCCGCATGGCTGACCCGGCCAAAGCTCCGGTCGGCCAGAACCGTCCGAATCGCCTCGCGGTCCGCGCCCGTACCCCGTTCCAGCGCATGAATCACCGCGAGCGTCGCCTTGCCTTCGCGCAGATCGCTCGCGACCGGCTTGCCCAAAACGTCCTCGGTCGCGGTCAGGTCCAGCACATCGTCCACAATCTGGAACGCCATACCCAGGTTGCGGCCGTACTCGCCCATCTGCGTCTCCATCTCCTCCGCGTCCACCGCACTCATCGTTCCGCCGGAGCGCGCCACCACCGCGCCCATCTGCATCGAGATCTGGAACAGGCACGCCGTCTTGCGAAAGATCAGGTCGAAGTATTCCTTCTCGTTAATCAGGCGGCCGAGCTTCTGAATCTGCAGGAGCTCGCCTTCAACCATCTGCTGCGTGAGTGTGATCAGGAGGTCAAGCACATGAAAATTGCGCTCGGCGAGCGCGGTCGAAAACGCCTGCATGTAAAGCCAGTCGCCGGCCAGAACGCACTTCGCATTGCCCCAGGTTGTGTTCGACGATGGCCGGCCGCGGCGCGTGTCCGCCTCGTCGATAATGTCGTCGTGAACCAGCGTCGCCGTGTGCAGCATCTCGACCACCGCCCCCAGGCGAACCGGCGCCGACGATGTGCACCCCAGCGCCTTTGCCGAGAGCAGCAACAGCATGGGACGGATGCGTTTACCGCCGCCTGCCATCAGGTAGCTGCTGATCTCGGTCACCACCTGCACAGACGAACTGGACTGGGTCGCAAACTCCTTTTCAATCGCCAGAAGATCGTCGCGAAGCAGGTCAAAGACCTCTTTCGCCGTCGAAATGGACAGTGTGCTCACGCTGTCCCTGAGATTATCAGGAGAGCTTTCATAGAGCGAAAAGAAGGATCACCATGCGGAAGGGAGAAGCCGATATCGGGCAGCATCGCCCCAGCCTCCAAATAAATGGCTTTAACTCGACCGCAAGTTGGTGAACTGAAGATCGACGCCGATATCCTTCGCGCGCAGCATCCCCATCACCTCCTGCAACACATCCCGGTCCTTCGACACCACCCGCACCGTGTCGCCCTGGATCGACGCCTGCGCCTTCTTCTTCGATTCCTTGATCAGCGCCACAATCTGTTTCGCCTTGTCGGACGGTATGCCTTGCTGCAGCTTGATCTTCTGCCGAACGGACGAGTTCGAGGCCGGCTCCAGCTTCTCGTACTCCAGGTTCTTCAGCGAGACGCCGCGCTTCACCAGCTTCTGCGACAAAATCTCGATCACCGCCTTAAGCGTGTACTCGTCCTGACTGGCCAGCTGGATCGCGTCCGTCCCCTCAAGCTCGATCTTCGACTTCGAGTTCTTCAGGTCAAACCGCGCATTCACCTCTTTCGCCGCCTGATCGATCGCGTTCTTGACCTCCTGGAGGTCCACCTTGCTCACCACGTCGAAGCTGTTATCGGATGCCATGTCTTTGTCAATTCCTTGGTCTGGGTAGAGCTCTTATTATGACAGCCCCGCGCCGGAGACTGCCCCAGGGAAGAGCCGGAAGAAGTTCGCCGCCGTCTGCCGCACCAAATCTCTCGTCTCCACGCCCCGCAGCCCGGCAACCGCCTCTGCCGTATGCACCACCAAAGCGGGCTCATTCTCCTTGCCGCGATGCGGTACCGGAGCCAGAAACGGGGCATCCGTCTCAAGCAGAACGCGGTCCGCCGGAGCCGTAGCCGCAACCTCCCGTAGCCCCGTCGACTTCGGGTAAGTCACGTTGCCCGCAAATGAAAGATAAAACCCCGCACCGAGCGACGCCTGCGCCTCGGCAGAGCTGCCCGAAAAGCAATGCATGATGCCGCCGATCCCCGTCCCGCTCCAGTGCTCCGCAAGCAACAGCAGCAGATCCGCCCAGGCATCGGCCGCGCCAAACTTAGCCTTCGCCTCCGCTCGCGCCAACTCAGAAGTCCGGCAGTGGATCAGGATCGGCTTCCCGACCTCAGCCGCCAGGCGCATCTGCGCCACAAACGCCCTATGCTGCGTCCCGACGTCCGGATTGTCGGCGTGGTAATAATCCAAACCGATCTCGCCCACCGCCAAACATCGCGCGTCCGATAGCAGCTCACGCAGCTTCCCGAGCGCCTCCGTTGTCGCCCGGTGCGCCTCCTGCGGATGAATGCCCGCCGACGCGTAAACCGCCGGCCCGCTCCCACCCGGGCCAACCCGCGGCATCTTCGCAATCTCAAGCGCCCGATGCATCGTCTCCGGGCCATCGCCGATGCCGATCGCCAGGATCAGACCAACGCCCGCCGCCCCCGCCCGCGCGAGCACGCCGTTGAGATCGTCATAGCTGTCAAGGTGCGCGTGAGAGTCGATCAGCACACCGCAATCTCTGATCGAGTCCCGTTCCGTTAAGGGCACGGCTTCAGCCGTCCGCAACCGCAATCAATGCAACGCGGCTTTAGCCGCTGAGGTACGCTTTCGGCCAGCGCAGCCCTTAGAGCGGTTCTCCTGCAGGTGTATAGCGAAAGCACAGGTCTCATGGCCGTCTTCCTCAATGAAAACGTCACTTCTACACACTATCCGACTCACAGCAACAGGAGATCCGCTCTAATCAGAGGCTCCCTAAGCCCGCCCTCACTTCAGCCGCGAACCCAAAGGGATCTCATCCATATCCGCAAACGTTGCGAGCGCGGGCTTGCTCCCGTCCGGCCCGGAGGCGGCCAACAGCATGCCATGACTCTCGAGCCCCCGCATCTTCCGCGGCGCCAGATTCGTAATCACAACAATGCGCCGGCCCACGAGATCTTCAGGCGCGTACCACTCCGCGATGCCCGAAAGAATCTGCCGCCGCCCCATGCCAGGTTCCGTCCCCAGGTCGACCTCCAGCCGAAGCAGCTTGTCGGCCTTCGGAATGCGCTCGGCGACCACGACTTTGCCAACCCGCATCTCCACCTTCGCGAAATCGTCGATCGAGATCGTCGGCACAGCAGCTTCAAGCGGCGGCACCGGCCCTGGCGCCGCGGTGATCGACTGCGCCGAAGCCGCTGTCGCAAACGGCCCTGACGCCTGAGCCTCCGTATGCGAGGGAGCCGGCGGACGCTCGGTCGTGATCGCCGCCGATCCAGCCACCTGCCCCATCGGGTTCACCTCCGGCAGAGCCGAGGTGCGCGGCCCGGCAGCCGGATGCGTCGCGTCAAGCGGAGGTGCGGCGCTCGCCGTGGTCGTCTCATTCGAGAGCTTCGACGGCGGCGGCGCAACCCGCGCACCCGGCCCGCCCTCCGGTCCCATATCCGAGAACGGAGCCTCGGCGAACTCGGTCCGCTCCGAAGTCCGCGCGTCGTTGTCCGCAGTCACGGCGGTCAAGTTCTCAGGGGTCGGCGTCTCGGTCTGCGTCTTGGTCTGTGTGCTGCTGTGGGATTCCATGTCGGCCATAGTCTGAGCTAGTCCTTTGTCAGCGCGAGGAAAGATGGGGCTAAGCGGGCCTAGTTTGGTGCCCGGCTTCAGACCGCCCCAAGCGAGGTTGTTGAGTTCGCCACGCCCGGCGGCTTCTTCGATCGAGCCAAGCCCCAGCTGCTCCCAGACTCGCGCGGTAGCGTAAGGGAAAACGGGGTAGAGCAGCGCGGTCATGATCCGGATGGATTCCCAAGAGAAATGCAGCACATTTCGCAGTAAGTCTTTGCTGTCCGAATCTTGGTTGGCCGCGAGCTTCCACGGTGCTGCCTCGCTTATCAAGCCGTCAACCGACTTGGAGAAATGGAAAACGGCTGACAGGTTGATCCCGAAATTGGCGTCTTGTCGACCGGCTTCGGACAAGAGTTGATCGGCTGTTGCCTTCAAGTCGTTGAATCGGTAATAAGCCAAGAATCGAGCTACTCCCAGTTGGGATGTTGTGCCAACCCGGCCATAAGCCTCCGGGACCATGCCGTCAAAATACTTGTTAATCATCGAGAGTGTCCGGCTCACAAGATTCCCATACCCATTCGCCAGATCCGCGTTGTACCGCGTGATCATCGCGTCAAACGAAAAGCTCCCATCCTGCCCAAATGGAATCTCGCGCAAGAGAAAATACCGCAGCACATCAGCCCCAAACAGATCCTGCTCCCGCTTCGTCGAGTCGGGAAACTGCTTCTTGTAGACGTGTTCCCCAAACCCATCCAAGATCGTCTCCGTTCGCACAATATTCCCGCGCGACTTCGACATCTTCGACTCCTCAAACAGCAACCACCCATGCGCCGTAACCACCTTGGGCAGCGGCAAGCCGGCAGCCAGCAAAAACGCCGGCCAGTAGACGCAGTGAAACCGGATAATCTCCTTGCCCACCAAATGGAGATCGGCCGGCCAGAGCCGCGCATACATCTCCTTGTCCGCACGCTCATCCGACCCGTAGCCGACCGCCGTCATGTAGTTCGCCAGCGCATCCAGCCACACATAGATCACATGCTTCTCATCCCCCGGCACAGGAATGCCCCAGTGAAAGCTGGTGCGCGAGATGGAGAGATCCTTCAGCCCGCCCCGAACAAAGCTAAGCACCTCGTTCTTCCGCGACTCAGGCGTAATCCGAAGCTGGTCCGACTCGATCAGATCCACGAGCCGGCCCTGCCACTCCGACAGCTTGAAGTAGTAGTTCTCCTCCGAAACCGTCTCCGTCAGCCGTCCGCAGTCCGGGCAGTGAATCCCCGGCGGCCCCTCCACATACGCCTCATCCGAGACGCAATACTGCCCCGTGTACGTCCCTTTGTAGATCGCCCCGCGCTCCTGCAGCAGCCGGAAAAGCCTCTGCACGCCCACCTTATGCCGCTCCTCGGTCGTCCGGATAAAGTCGTCATACGTAATGCCCATCCGGTCCCACAACGCCCTGAAGCTCGCGGCCACCTGATCCGCAAACTCCTGCGGCGGAACCCCAGCCGCAAACGCCGAGCGCTCGATCTTCTGCCCATGCTCGTCGGTGCCGGTCAGGAAAAACGTGTCGTCGCCGAGCAGGCGATGCCGTCGCGCCAAGACGTCGGCGACGATAGTCGTGTACGCGTGGCCGATGTGCGGACGCGCGTTCACGTAGTAGATCGGTGTGGTGAGATAGAACTTCTTCTGCGGTGGCGTTTCAGGCATCGGAAGCGTCAGTTTAGCAGGCGCGGCCTCCCCAGGCTCGATCTCGCGGGCGTGTCTCCCCTACGCTCCGGCAGGTTCGCCCAGCCGCGGCGCAAGCAACTGAAACACACCCAGCGCCAGCAAGTACGCCGATCCGGCGAGCGCAAAGATCAGCATCGGATGCAACGCAAACTGGTGCTTCACAATCCACGTGAACACGGCCCCACCCAGAGCTCCGGCCGCCCCGCCAATGCCCACCACCGTTGACACCGACGTAGCCGGAAAAAGGTCGCTCGGCGTCGAAAACAAATTCGCCGACCAGCCCTGATGCGCCGCCGCCGCTAACGCAAACAGCCCCACCGCCGGCCACGCGCTCCCCGGCGAAAGCACATGCATCTCCGGCACCAGGACGATCGGCACGACGCACATCGCTGCCACCAAAAGAGCCGTCTTGCGCCCCCGATCGACCGTCGCCCCCCGCTTCATCAGAAATCCCGAAAGCCCGCCGCCCAGAATCGAGCCAACCGACGACACCGCGTACACCGCAACGATCGGCCAGTAAGCATGAGCTAGATCAAGCCCGTAACTCTCGTGAAGAAACTTCGGCAGATAGAAGAGATAGAACCACCAGATCGGATCGGTCAGCGCCTTCGCCAGCGAAAACGCGTAAAGCCCACGCGTCCGCGCCAGCTGCCCAAACAGCGCAAAAAACCGCATCGGCTTTGGAGCAGCGGCCGCCACCATAGGAGCCGCCGCCGCCGGAAAAGCCGCAGCCCGAAGCCGGTTATACGGAAACAAAAGCCACACCAACAGCCACAGCAGACCCATCGACCCCGTCGTCAGGAACGCCGATCTCCAGCCAAATCGCGCGGTGACAAACGCCACCAAGGCCGGCGCGATAAAGGCCGACGCATTCGATCCGGAGTTGAACAGCCCCGTCGCCAGGGCACGTTCGCGCGGCGGAAACCACTCCGTCGTGGCCTTGATCGCGGCAGGGAAGTTGCCCGCCTCGCCCAGCCCCAGCAGAGCCCGCGCCACGCAGAACCCCACCACCGAGCCGACCAGCGCGTGACTCACCGACGCCAACGCCCACACCGCGATCGCGACGGCATACCCCAGCCGCGTGCCTAGCTTGTCGACCACGCGGCCAGCCGTGAGCAGACCCGCGCCATACGCCACCTGAAAGCAAATAATGATATTGCCGTAGTTGTTGTTGAACAGGCTCTGATGCGCCGCGTCGGCCCGCGGGTCCCATCCCATAAACGGCAGCGTGTGGAGCAGCGGCTCGATCAACGAAAGCACCGACCGATCCATGTAGTTGATCGTCGTGGCCGCAAACAGGAGACCGCAGACGATCCATCGCGTGTTGCCCGACGCGGCTGGAGGCGATGTCGCCGCGAGGTTGGAGCGGATCGGGACGTCGGTGGCCGAGGTCGACATGAAGGTGGGAGCGAGCGCCGGAGCCTGCGCAAAACAGAGCAACGGCGGGTGCCCGGATTATTGCACGGACCTCGCTAGGCTCGTCTCAGCTCTTCAGAAGCGCGCCACCAGCCAGATCCCCGCAATCAGCAGAGCGCATCCAGCCAGACGCCCGGGCGACGCCGTGTGCTGCTTGAAACCGATCCAGCCGAACTGGTCAATCAGCACCGAGCTGATCGTCGCCGCCGTCAGCGACAGGCCTGTAAACAAGCCCGAACCGAGCTTCTGCGCGAGCGTAAGGCCCGCCATGGTCGCCGCGATCGAGACGATCCCACCAAACCACGCCCAAGGGCTGACCGCAAGCGCCTTCTCGGTGCCAGGCAGCGCCTGCCGGACGAACATCTGGATCAAAAGCAGGAAGAGCAGGCCCGAGAGATACACGATCACGCCCGCCCACATGGGCGATCCAAGCTGCTTGTTCAGCTGCGCATTGGTCCCGGACTGCAGCGGATTCGAGGCGCCCGCGGCAATGGCGATCAGAAACACAACCCAGGTCATCGGCCCCCGCCTCTGCGGGTCTCCGCTAAAATCGAGTTCTGACCAGCCGAAACCGACCTAGCGGTCGCAAGATGCCGGCCAAGGAACCCCGCCATCGCCAGGAGAATCCGTCCCTGCGCGGCCGCCGAAAACCAGTGACCCTCGCCCGGGAGCAGCTCAGCCTGGTGCGGCACATCCCGGCTCCTCAGCCAGCGCACCAGCTCCTGCGCCTCGCTGACCGGCACCACGGTGTCGGCCTCACCATGCACCACCAGCGTCGGCGGGAACCGTGGGACTGTCACCGCTGCCGACGGTCGCGGCAGCCCCCCTGAGATCTCCAGCACGGCGCTGATGCGCGGGTCGGTGTGCGCTCGCGCCACAGCCAGAAACGCCCCCAGCGAGATACCGAGCAGAGCAATCCGGCCCGGGTCCACCCCTGGCCGCGCCGCCACCCACGAGATCGCGTTCCCAACCGTCTCGGTCCAAAGCGGAAAGTGATACCCGTCGAGGATCGTCGCCGCATCCGCCCGCTTGGTCCCGGTGCGGTCGAAGTAGTGCGGCGCATAGAGCGCAATCCCAAACTGCCGCAGCGGCGCCGCAAACCGTTCCGCCCAGAAGCTGATGTTGCCCCCCGAGCCGTGAAGAAGAACGATCGCCGCAAACGGCCCCACGCCCCCCGGCTCGACCGCGTCGATCCCGATCAGCTTCTCTCCACTCTGAAACTGAGGCATACGCAGATTAGATGCGGAAACGACTCGCAAAAGCGAGACCCGCAAGGCGTGAGCGACAGCGAGCCGCCAGGCCACGAGACAGCGAGTCCGCATCGAGTCAGACGATACGATCGTTGGGATGACCGCTCCACCCAGCTCCGGGCCGCAAACTTCCGTCCCCCTCACGTCCGAGCCGCCAACCCGACTCCTCTTGCTCGACACCTCCGGCCCCGAGGCCAGCCTCGCTCTCGCCGAGGCTCCGTCCGCCGACGCAGATCCGCACGTCGTCGCCACCGACACATTCCCCGGACGCCAAGCCTCCGAGCTGCTCCTCGTGCGCCTCGGACGCTTGCTCGAGCGCGCTGGCTGGACCAGTAACTCGATCAGCGCCATCGCCGTCGTCACCGGCCCCGGATCGTTCACCGGTGTACGCATCGGCCTCGCCGCCGCCAAGGGTCTCGCCGAAGCCTGCCAAGTCCCGATCCTCGGCATCTCCCGTCTGCACCTGCTCGCCGCCACTGCCAGAGCCCAGGCCTTTTCAAACCAGCCCAGCCCAGCCCAGCCTGAACCCCTCTTCGCCGCCCTCAGCGCTGGCCGCGGCGAGATCTTCCTCCGCAGCCCCTTGGTCGACTCCCTCCATCACACCTCCCCTCAGGAAGAACTCCTCTCCGTCGCCGAGGCATACAGACGCATAGCCGACGCAACCGTCGCCGTCTGCGAGACCCCGGTCGCCGATCTGCTCCGAGACCTCCGCGTCCTCCTCCTCCCCTCACCCACGGCCGCAGACGCGCTCCCCCTCGCCCTCGACCGGTTGCAGCGCGCCCAGATCGACGACCCCGCCACCATCGAGGGCAACTACCTCCGCCGAACCGAGCTCGAAATGCTCCGGAGAGCGGCAGAACAGAAAAAACGATGACCCCGCACGAGCCCCCAAATTCACCGCCCGATCTCCCGATCAGCATCCGCCCCGGAACCTTGGCCGACCTCCCTGATGTACTCGCCATCCAATTCGCCGCCCCCGAGGCGCCCCGCTGGAACCAACGCGAGTACGCCCGCATCGTCGAGCAGCAGGACAACATCACCCCAGCCCTCCGCAGACTTCTCCTGGTCGCCACACCAAATCCCGACATCCCGGCCCGATCTCCACAGACCCCGCTCGGCTTTATAGTCTGCTCCGTCCTGGCCGGCAGTCCAGACTCGGCGACCATCGAAAACCTGGCCGTCTCCCCATCCGCCCGACGCCAGGGCACCGCCCGCGCCCTGCTCGGAGAAGCTCTGGCATGGGCCCTCCAGAACCGCGCCTTCAGAGTCGATCTCGAAGTCCGCGCCTCCAACCTCCCCGCCCTGCGGCTCTACGAGCGATGTGGCTTCAAGGTCATCGGGCGCCGCAAATCGTACTACCGCCAACCGGTCGAGGACGCCGTACTCATGCGATCCAACCTCTAAGCTCGACCAAGCTCCCGGCGCCACCCGATCTGTCTACCCCCGCCCCCGCATGTACCCCGCCAAACTCTATGTATCCCGCCAAACCAAAGTGCGGAACGCACCTCCGGTCGAGCGAGCCGGATCGCCCAGCCGCCATATAATGAAGATCAGCATGGTACGAGATGGGTACTTCTACGCGATCGGCTTTGGCGCGGTCGCCTTTTTACTCTGGATCCTGACGCACACCTGGTGGGTCCTGGTCGCGCCCGTGCTCCTCATCGCCTTCTTCCTCTGGTTCTTTCGCGACCCCGACCGCCCCATCCCGTCCGGCCCCGGTGAGATCGTCTCGCCCGCCGATGGCGTCGTCACCGCGGCCGAGTGGATCGAAACACCCCTCGGCAGCCGGCTCCGGCTCAGCATCTTCCTCAACGTCTTCGACGTCCACGTCAACCGCTCCCCCGTCACCGGCACCGTACGCTCCGCCGAGCTGCGTAAAGGCCAGTTCATGAACGCCATGAACGCCGAGTCCGTCCTCAACAACGAACAAACCCTCGTCGTCATCGACGCCGGAGACTACGAGGTCGGCTTCAAACAGATCGCCGGCCTCCTCGCACGCCGCATCGTCTGCCGCGTCAAAGCAGGCGACCAGGTAGTGCGCGGGCAACGCGTTGGCTTGATCAAATTCGGTTCCCGCGTCGACGTCCTCCTTCCCGCTGAAGCCGATCTTCGCGTTCGCACCGGAGCACGCGTCCGCGGCGGCTCCTCCGTTCTGGCCGTCGTTCCAGAGCCGGCCAGAACAGCCGTGATCGCAGGCGCCGGTGCCGGCAGAGCCGCCAGACTCGGATGACCGACCCGCGCCCGGCGGCAAAGTCGACCGACGACCTCGGTTTCCACCCCTCGCAGCCGATCGAACTCGACCCTGACGACGATCTCGACCGGCACGAGCGCCGCTCCAGAAACACCGGCGACATCTCCCGCCGCCGCCCCCGCCGGGGCATGTACGTCCTTCCCTCGCTCTTCACCGCCGGCAACATCGCCCTCGGCTACTACGCGCTCACCGAGAGCATCCAGGGCTCCGCCGCCAACCCCGGCTCCTTCGATCGCGCCAGCATCGCCATCGGCTTCGCCATCCTCTTCGATGGCCTCGACGGCCGCATCGCCCGCATGACCAAAACCACCAGCGACTTCGGCAAGGAACTCGATTCCCTCGCCGACGTCATCACCTTTGGCGTCGCCCCCAGCGTCCTCGGCTACCAGTGGGGCGTCCGCGCCCTTCCCCTCACCATGGAGCCGATGCTCCACCACCGCCTGCTCCATCTCGGCGTCTTTGTCGCCTTCCTCTTTCTCATCTGCGGCGCATGCCGGCTCGCTCGCTTCAACATCACCGACAATCCCCAGCCGCGCAACCCGGGCCGCGCCGGCAAAAAATACTTCGTCGGCATGCCCATCCCGGCCGGCGCAGGCGTCATCGCCGCCGTCGTCCACCACTTCAACGGCAGCCCCGTGTACAACCCGTGGCTCTCGCTCGTCTGGTTCGGCCTCATCTTCGGCACAGGTCTCCTGATGGTCAGCTCCTGGCGCTTCTGGAGCGGCAAGGAACTCACCCTCGGTTCGCGACACCCCTTCCAGGGCGTCGTCCTCCTGGCTCTCTTCGGCGCTCTCATCGTGCTCTACTCAGAGTGGGCCCTCATCGTCATCGCGCTCGGATACCTCGTCTCCGGCGTCGTCGCCCGGCTCGCTTATTCCTGGGAACGCAAACGTCGGCAGCAGACCGTCTCCGGCACCGTCGCGCGCCCGTAAAGATCATCCGCTCGGCATCGCCAGAAACCGCAAACCCAGCCCGCAAAACCAGTCCGGCAAGCAACAATCCCTCCAGCAGAAAGCACAGGAAAGGCATCAGCATGGCCGCTAAAGAACAGGATCGCATCGGCATCGTGGGAGCGTCTTCGCTCGCCGGCAAGGAGCTCAGTGACGAACTCGCAGACTCGCCGCTCGCCGCCGCCCATCTGGTTCTGCTCGATAGCGAAGATGCTGCCGGGCAGCTGACCTCCGCAGGCGACGAGCCAGCCCTCGTGCGAGAGATCGACGCCGGCTCCTTCGACGCTCTGGATCTCGTCTTCTTCGCCGGCTCGCCGGATCTGACCCAGGCCCAGTGGAAGATCGCCCGTCGAGCCGGAGCCAGCGTCGTCGACCAAACCTACGCCCTCGAGGACGAGACCGACGTCCCGGTGCGCGCGCCCTGGGTCCAACCCCCCGCCGGCGCCCCCCAGCTTCGTCGGCTCGACCTCAACACCCCAGCCGTCGTCCCCGCGCATCCCGTCGCTCTCATGCTCGCCCTCACCGCCATTCCCCTCCACGACGCCTTCGAGCTCCGCTCACTTTCCGCCACCGTCCTCGAGCCCGCCTCCGAACACGGCCGCCTCGCCATGGACGAACTCCATCAGCAGACCGTCAGCCTCCTCTCCTTTCAGCCGCTCCCCCGCGAGCAGTACGACGCCCAGGTCGGCTTCAACATCCTCTCGGCACTCGGCCCCGAAGCCAAGGTCCGCCTCGACGAGGTCAGCCGCCGCGTCCACAAACATTGGTCCATCCTCTCGGGCGGCGCGCTCCCGGAACTCGCCCTCCAGATCGTCCACGCTCCCGTCTTTCACGGCTACGCCGTCTCCGTTCTGGTCGAACTCAGCCGCCCGGCAACACTCACCGAAGTCGAACGTGCGCTAGGCCGCGACCACGTCGACCTCATCTCCATCCCATCCACCGATCCCACCCCTGACGGCCTGTCCGACCCACCCAGCAACCTGAGCGCCGCCGGCCAAAAAGATGTCCTCGTGCAGGTCACGGACGCCCGCCCGAACGCCCCCGGCAAACACACCCCGCCCCAGACCGCAGACCAGACTCCAGACCAGACCCCAAACCAGATAGCAGACCAGACCGCAGACCCCGCTTCCACTCAGGCCAGGCCGCCTCAGACCTCCAACCGCTTCTGGCTCTGGCTCGCCGCCGACAACCTCCGCCTCGCCGCCGCCAACGCCATCAGCTGCGCCGCCGAACTCCGCCGCCTCCGCCCCCAAGGCAAAGTACAGTAAAGAGCTCCATCCATCCAGCAGACCTCAAACACGTACTAACGCTCTGCTCCGTAACAGGTCTGCTTTTCTGCCTGTCATTCCCAGAGGAAATCTGCCGTCGCCGCTGCAGTATTTTACCCACCCGCCCCGGTTGACCCGTTCCTGGCCCTCACGACGCACCTAGATCTGGGCTACCCGGCACTTGGATCTGGTAATGACGTCGTCTTGCTTATCAGGACCGCGCGTAACTGACGCAAACAGCTTGCGTAATTGTCTGCCCTGTTCTCGTATACACAGCAATGCTGGATCAAGGTGAAGCGCAAACATCTGCCCAGGACAGCGATCGGCTGAAGATTGCGCACGGCCTGCGCGAGCGGGACAGCGCGGTTCTGCAGTTGCTTGTCGAGCGATTTCAGTCAGGTCTCATTCGTTATCTGATCTATCTCCTTGGGAGGCGGGATGGCGTGGACGATCTAGTGCAGGAGACATGGCTTCGAGTGCTGCAACGGGGTGCCACGTTTGATGGTTCATCGCGCTTTGAACCTTGGTTGTTCACCATCGCGCGCAATCTCGCATTCGATGGGGAACGCAAGAGACGAACGGTGTGCCTCGATGCATACGACGGCACGGAATGGAACCTGCCCGCCATGGAGTCCGGCACACCCTCTCCGTTTCTTCTCGCCGCGCAATCGGAGGATGCCGAACGTCTTGCGGCCACTCTGCAGCAGCTTTCACCCCTGCATCGAGAGGTGCTTGTGCTGCGATTTCAGGACGACCTATCACTGCAAGAGATATCCACCGTGGTCGATGCATCTGTGTCGACCGTCGCCTCAAGAATCTACCGGGGTCTCGCGATCCTGCGTACACAGCTGGGAGATGTCCGATGAACAACGAACCCCACCAAAGCTTTCAAAGATCCATCGACGAACTGCTTCTCGGGGGAGGCTCCGCTATGCCAGACGCGCTCCTGGCTGACCATCTGCGGACTTGCCCGCAATGCGAGCACTATCTGCAGATAAACAAAAGAGTCATCGCAGCTCTTGCGGAGTTCAGCTTCGACGTCGATCCGTCGCTTCAAACGAGGGTCGTCCAGGCAGTGTGCCTGCGGGCTCGACAGTGTCAGACTGAAAATCTGAATCGGCGCCGCCTCGCTCAGGTCTGTGGCTTTGCGCTGATCCTCGTTCTCCTGGGGTCGGTTCTGGACATTGCCGCGGGAAGGCTGGTGGAGCCGCTCTTCTCTGCGCAGCACCTTCACCTGCAACAAAACATCGTGAGCTTCTGGATTCTGCCATCGTGTTTCGTCCTGCTCCTGTTTCCCCTTCTGCCGCTGCTCACCCGGCAAAGGGGGCCCGCATGAAAATACGCGCCTTCCTTGCTGTTGTCCCCAGGGCAATGCGCATCATCGCAGTCGTCCTGGGTCTGCTGGTTATCACTGCGGGACTGATCGGCGGAGCCATAGCCGCCCATCCAAAGACCTTCATCGGACCGATGGCTTTGTACTGGACAGCCGCGATGGTGCTGGGGATTCTCACCGCCTTGTGGCTTCTCGGCATCGGTTTTGTCTTCGCCGACGCCCGCCGGCGCGGTATGCATGCTGCCCTATGGGCCGCCGTCGTCATCCTGTTCCCGCACCTGCTGGGCTTTCTCTTGTACTTCGTCCTGCGGACGCCCATCTTGGCTTGCTGCGCCGCATGCGGGAGAGCCGTCTCGCCCGCACTAAACTTCTGTCCTCATTGCGGTGCCCCTCAACCTGCAGGAGACGCCACCAACACCACACTCAAAACACCATAGGAGATCGTCGATGAGTTCAGTCCAGACTTCTTCCACGAACGGCATGCCTCTTCAACGGGCCGCACTGATCGCTGGGTTTGGCTATCTTCTCAATCCAGTTTCTTACGCCGAATTTGTCCTGTATCCCAAGCTCGTCGTGCCGGACAACATAGGCCAGACGATTGCAAACATCAACGCCCATGGAGTTCTGTTCGGAACCATGATCACCTGCTACTTCCTCTGCTTCGTCATCTCCGACATCGTCGTAGCCTGGGCGCTCTACTTTCTTCTTGCACCTGTAAATAGAGCGGTTTCCCTGCTCACCGCATCGTTCCGGGTGGTCTACGCTGCAATCGGCCTTGTAGCCCTTTACAACCTCGTCTGCGTGCAAAACCTGCTACATTCCCCCCTCTATCGTGAAATGTTCGGCACCGCCCAGTGGCAGGCGCAGGTGCTCTTCCAACTCCGCTCCTTTCACAACCAGTTCGACTTTGCCCTGGCACTGTTTGGCATTCACCTCATCCTTCTGGGCTGTCTGATCGCAGCATCCCGCTATGTTCCCAAGTGGCTCGGAGCCGTGCTGGTCATCACAGGTTCGGGATACACCATCAACACCCTAGGCCCATACTTCCAGCCTTCGGGCAACTTCAACTGGACCTTTTTCACCTTCTTCGGAGAAATCCTGTTCATGATTTGGCTCTTGGCTCGAGGCTGGAAGGTGCAGGAGCCCGCCTGCACGCCCATCAAGCATAGCCATATGGAAGCGCCAGGTCGCGCCATGTAGGCTGTGTCGAGCGTACTTCGGCAGGTGTCGCTTCCCCGAACCAGGACCTCGTGCCGCTCCGTGCTTGCTATCTGCGTCGAGACGATCTCCTGGAGATATCTAGACCCCCGGCGTACGATTCCGCACCAGCGACAGAAACTCATTTCTGGTCTGCTGCTGCGTCTTGAACACACCGAGCATCGCGGAAGTCGTCGTAACAGACGATTGCTTTTCAACCCCCCGCATCATCATGCAGAGGTGCTGCGCTTCCAGGATCACCCCTACGCCCTGCGGCGCAACAGCGCCGACCAGAGCGTCGGCGATCTCGCCCGTGAGGCGCTCCTGCACCTGCAGCCGGCGCGCAAAAACGTCCACCAGGCGCGCCACCTTCGACAGGCCCACCACCTTACCCTGCGGAATGTAGGCGATGTGCGCCTTTCCGAAAAAGGGCAGCAAGTGGTGCTCGCACATCGAAAAGAACTCGATGTCCTTGACGATCACCATCTCGTCATAGCTGACATCAAACAGCGCGTTGTGGAGCACCTCGGCGACGGTTTGGCGGTAGCCGCGCGCCAGAAACTGCATGGACTTCTCCATGCGCTCGGGCGTGCCGAGGAGGCCGTTACGGGAGGGGTCTTCGCCAATCCGGCGGAGCAGTTCGCGGTAGAGATCCTGGGTCGCGGCAGTGCTGAGCGCAGGGTCGGCCGGAGCAATGCTGGAAGTGTGCGCCAGGCGGGTATCGTAGCCGGCAGCAGGCGCAGTTTCGGTCGCCGCTAGCGGGTCGCCGGTGTGCGTGACGCACTCAATAGCACCGACCGCCGGGTCAACGTGCGGCCCCGACGCTTCGGCTCCGGACACGGCTCCGGGCGCTTCGGCCGGCATCTCTGCCAAGCCTGGATCAGTTGGGTGGGTGATGCATTCGATGGTTGGATTTGCCATGGTGCCTGGCCTTTCTTCGCGTGCGGCGGCGAACTTGTCCTTAACTTTCAGATGTCCGATACGTGAAGGAGTTTCGCGGCGTCTCGTCAACGTGAACCTCGGTAAGCCGCGCATACGGGTATAGCCGAAAGATCTGGTAAACGGCCAGGGTCAGGTTCTCGGTCGTCGGAACGGTGTCCGCAAAGGCCGCCAGCGTGTTCAGATTCTGGTGATCAAAGCAGCGCAGGAGGTGCTCTTCGGCAAAGCGGTCCAGGTCCGCCAGATTTGTAACCATCCCGGTCGCAGGATCGATCGGTCCCGAAACCGTGACGGTGATCGCGTAGTTATGTCCGTGGCCGTGCGGGTTGTTGCACTTGCCAAACGTCGCGCGGTTCTCGGCCGCGCCGAGCCGGTCCGTATGCAGCCGGTGCGAGGCCGCGATATGGTACCGCCGCGACAGGTGCGCGACCGGCGTCATGCCTCCTCTCCCATGTAGTCGGCAAACAGGTCGGGCATCTCGGAGACCCGGACGCGGTGGAGGCTGGCGCCGGCCGGAAGCTTGCCCTCAATCCGCCGCCAGATGGAGACGGCAATATTTTCAGACGTGGGCTGCCGCTCCCAGAAATCGGCGACCTCAAGGTTCAGGTGCCGGTGGTCATAGACCTCCACTACCTCGCGATCGAGGATGTCGCGCAGCTGTTTCAGGTCGACGACAAAGCCCGTGACAGGGTCGATCTCGCCGCGCACCGTGACCTCAAACGTGTAGTTATGCCCGTGCCCGTTGCGGTTCGCGCACTTCCCAAAGACACTCTGGTTCTCTTCCTCCGACCACGCCGGGTTGAAGTAGAAGTGCGCGGCAGAAAACTCGGCTTTGCGGGTAAGCAGAATCATGGGTGCACACTTGAGTTTAGATGACGGCCAGAGGACCGCGATCCCACGCTAGGCGCGTTTGGGATAAGTCCGCCCCTTCCAACTCACGCGCCGGCTGAACCTGCTCCGAAGCAGCAGATAGATGAACATCGGCACGCCCAGAATGGACAGGATAGTGTCGCCGGAAGGGAAGTGCGCGCGGTTGACGCGGCCGTAGAAGCGCCAAACCGACCGCAGCCAAAGCAGCCCAATTGCGGCGCGCTGCCACCCGACCATGCCGGGCCAGTCAAGCGCGATTGCCGGCAGACCGAAAAAGAGCAGGAGATCGAGGACGCGCCAGAGGGCGAGCGCGATCGGCGACGGCATCAGCAGCGCCAGGTTTTTGGTCCATCCGGCGATCATCTCGCCTGTGTTGGCGTACATGCGCGTCGAAAGCGCGTCCGGGGCATACCGAAGCCGGATGTTGCGTTCGCCGCCGCGCTTGATATTGCGCGCAAGCGCGACATCTTCGAGCACCAGAGGTCCGACGGCGCGGTGTCCCCCGACTGAGAAGTACGCGTCCGTCTCGACCAGGAGAAACTGGCCGTTCGCGGCGGCAACCCGGCGGTTCGGGTCGTTCACCTGCGCCGGCGGATACACCGACGCAAGCTCGGAAAAGACCAGCGGCATCACCGCGCGCTGGACGATGCCGACCGTGATCTGGCGCGGCGAGTAGGACAGCAGCGTCGCATGGTGCTTCTCGGCCTCTCGAAGCGATCGGGACAGCGATCCAGGCTCGTGAAGCGTGTCGGCGTCGGTGAACAGGAGCCACCTGGGGTTGGTCTCCGCGGCAAACTGCGCGCCCGCCCAGCACGCGTTGTTCTTGCCCGTAAAGGCCGGGTGGTGAGAGGTGAGATCGAGCAGTGGAGCATCGAGCACGGTGACGGCCGGAGCATCGGGGCTGCCCGGATGCTGCGCCGCAGCCACCTCGGCGATCCCGCGCGTGCCGTCGGTCGAACCGTCATCGACCACAATCAGCTGCCACTCGCGGCCAAGCGCGAACCCAGGTTCGCTCTGCGCCAGCAGAGAATCGAGGCAGGCCCCAAGTTTGCCCTCCTCGTCGCGCGCCGGCACGATCACCGCGAGCTCCGGTCGGCGTTGCTCCGGATCTCCGGCAGCTACTGGCTGAACTTTGGGTGGTGTCTTTGAAACCGACGTCGGCCCCGCCGGCCCCGCCAGGTCGTCCGAGAACAGGCCCAGCACGGGCGTGCGCACACGCTCTGGCTTGGCAGGATCGGAAGTCTCTGGCACAGCTCCGTATTATAAGAAACGGAGGTGGTCTCTGTGCGGCGGAGCGCGTTGCGGTGGGCCGGTGTGGCAATGTCGATCGTGCTCGCGGCGGCGGGATGCGACCGCGGTAGCCATCCGGAGCGGCTCGGCAAGCAGGCGCCGACCTTCACCATCTCAGACGGTGTACAGACGCTCGATCTCAGCAAACTGCGCGGTCGGGTCGTCGTCCTGAACCTCTGGGCAACGTGGTGCGCCCCCTGCGTCGAGGAGCTGCCCAGCCTGCTCGATCTGCAACAAAAGATGCCGCAACTGGCCGTCGTCGGCGTCAGCACGGACCAGGACGACGGCGTCTACCGACGATTCCTCCTGCAGCATCACGTCAATCTCGTCACCGTGCGCGACGACGATCAGCGCATCAACGCGCTCTACGGAACGGTGCAGATTCCGGAGACCTACATCATCGACCGCACAGGCGCCCTGCGGCGCAAATTCATCGGCCCCCAGGTGTGGACCAGCCCCGAGATCATGAACTATCTCGCCAGCCTCTAGCTCTTCCCCGCGTATTCGGCAGCCTGTGCCGCTGCTATAGTCTGAGGCTATGACACAGCTGGATGTTTTGTATCGCTTTACAGGCTCGCCAGGCGAAAATGTGGCGCTGGCAATCGCGAAGCTGCGCGATGTGTACGGCATCCGGCGGCTGGACGTGCGCGAGCGCGAGCAGACCGTGCGTTTGGAGTACGACGCAAGCCGTCTCACCGAGCCGGTGATCCGCAACATGCTGCGACGCACCGGCCTCGAGATCGTCGATCAGATCGAACTGTCCAAAGCGCCCGAGATCGGCGAGAAGGCTCCGGAGACGGTCACAAAGTAAGTCTGTCGCCCGCGGCTTGGGGTTGCATCGCGCCCGGTTATGACGTCCGCGAACAAGACACAGGCTGGTCCGCCGCGCCGCGAAAGGTCGTCGTCTCGGGATTGCCGAGAAACAGAAACGCCGCCAGCGCCCCGGCTGCAAGCAGCAGGAGAAACACGACGATCAGCGTGGCTCGCCAGCGCCGACGGCGATCGCTCACCGGCGTCGCGTCCTGCGCGTCGAAGTCGCTGGCCACCGACGTCACAGCGTCCACGCGGTCCGATTCACGCAACGGCTCGGGCGGCGAATCATTAAGCCGCAACCTAGTCATTCCCGATCGCTTGCCGGGATCGCCCGAACCCACAGACCTCGGCTCCCGGATTGGAGGCTGCAATCCAGAAAAGGCCGGCGCAGAGACGCCCGCCGTGGGCGAAGTAGATGGAAACGGCGCCGATCTAGCAGGCGAGGACGCGCCAGAAACCCCAGCCGGTCCAGAAACCGCAGCCGGACCGGAAACAGGAGCCGAAGCGAGGTCCCTAAGTGGCGTGGGCGCAACCGGAGCCGCATTGCCCGGGGACGCGGTTGCACCTGCGCTTGCCGGCTTCGCCTCGGGATCCTGCGGCAGGTCCTGCGGCGGCGGCGCGATCGCCAGTGCACCGCCGCCCAGACCTGAGGACACACCCTCTCCCTTCGGCAAAAGATCATCCCTGACCTCAGGCCGGGCGTCGGTCGCCTCGGAGCTTTGGGCGCTTTCAGCCGCCGCGTACCGGAGAACCACGGCGCGCGGCGCCGACGCTGGCCCGCCTTGGGCTCCAGTTTGAGCTCCGAACGGCGTTCCGCCCGATTCGGCTGAACCGACCTCCGCCGAGGCAAACGGCGCGATCGGCGGCCGCGGCGGCAGGCCCTCGGCCCCTGGCTCTGAGACAACCGGTGTCGCCCGAAACCCAGCCTCTCGGGTACCCGCCCCAGCCTCCCGACCCGCAGCCCCAACCTCCCCGGCAAACGGCGACGGCTCCGGGCTAAGCGGAATCGCGGAAAAAGCCGCCGCCGTCGTGTATCGGGACTTGTCCCCGCGCTGCCGAGCCACCGGGGCCGGCGCCTCAGGCTCAGAGGCACTCCCCACCTCCGGCTGCGACCGCGGTATGCTCTCAATGCGCGGCTCCATCCGGTTCAGCCGCGAGTCGATCGACTCCAGCTGCAGCCGAAGTTCAAGGTTGTTCAGTTCAAGCCGCGTCAACAGCTGCGCCAGGTTCCCCAGAGCCGGTGCGCCCGCTGCCCCGTCGCCGTCCGTCCCCCCCGACCCGTCCTCCGACCGTCCAGACGTCTCCCGAAGCAGACGCGCAAGCTCCTCCCGGTCGGCTTCCTCCTGCAGGAGGTCCGCCTCCTCCCGCGCCCTCTGTTCCATCTGTCCAGCCCCGATCTGTCCAGCCCCGATCTGGCCAGCCCCATCCTGTTCCCGCCCGTCAATCCCGTCCGTGCGCCCCACCGGAACCGAGCCAATCTCCGCCGCTTCTCTGCCGTCCGTCGCAGGAGCCGCCGGCGCGACCGCCTCCTCGAGCTCGGCCGAGTTCCAGCCGTCAAGGCTGATCAGAAAACTGATCAGAAGATCCACCGTCTCGTGTAGGGTCGGATTGGCCGTCAGATCGGGCGCAGGCGCGCCGCCGACCACATGGAGAAGACCATCAAGCGCCTGGTAGAGCGAAAGACGACCGGCCGCGCCCTCCGCACCTCCCGGCGAGCTCCTCTGGCGAGCCCGGATCAGCGCCCCTAAAGCCTTCTGCAACTGCTCATCCCGAGCCAGCCGCCGCGGAAACGCCGCCAAGTCCTCCGGCGTGCCAAACGAGACGTGAAACGCCTGCAGCGTCTTCTCGAGACTGCTAAGCGGGAGACCCAAGGCGTCCAAAGGCTGCTGTGAAGCAAATAAAGGCATCGTCGCACCATGTCCCGCGCGAGCTGAACACCAGGATTGTACGCGAGCAGACCCCTGCTCTCACCGAGATTTTCTCGTCGGGCGAAATCAGCAGTTTGCACGAGAGTGTAGCCGTGGCTAGAATCGCCGCACAGACGAAAACACCAGGTCGCCCAACACCAGAGCGGCCGCCAAAAAGGAGAAGCAAAACGTGCGCGTGGGCCTGATGACGAGGGAGTATCCGCCAGACGTATACGGCGGCGCCGGTGTGCACGTCGAGTATCTCAGCCGCGAGCTGAGCAAACGCATCGAGGTCGAAGTGCACTGCTGGGGTCACCAGACGCTCGACAGCGGCAACCTCCACGTCCGCGGCGAGGATCCGCCGCCCGAGATCACCGCCGGCACCACAGAGAAGTGGAAGACCGCCGTCGATGCCTTCGCTCTCAACCTCCAGCAGATGAAGTCGATCGGCGCCATCGACGTCGTGCACACCCACACCTGGTACGTCGCAATGGCCGGATTTCTCGCCAAAAAACTCTACGGCGTGCCGTTCGTCCTCACCACCCACTCACTCGAACCCCTGCGCGCCTGGAAATCCGAACAGCTCGGTTCAGGCTACAGCATGAGCTCGTGGATGGAGCGCACCGCCATCCTCGACGCAGACGCCATCGTCGCCGTCTCCAAAGGCACCAAAGCCGACATCCTCCGCGCCTACCCTGACGTCAGCCCCGACCGCATCCACGTCATCTACAACGGCATCGACCTCGAGGAGTATCAGCAGACATCCGGCACCGGAGCGCTCACAAAATACGGCGTCAACCCCGACAGGCCGTACGTCCTGTTCGTCGGCCGCATCACCCGCCAGAAAGGCGTCACCCACCTGGTCGACGCCATCCCGATGCTCCCCAAAGGAACCCAGGTCGTCCTCTGCGCCGGAGCCCCCGACACCCCCGAGATCGCCGCCGAAATGCGCGAAAAAGTCGATCGGGCCCGCTCCGCCGGAGGCGATGTCGTCTGGATCGAAAAAATGGTCACCAAACCCGAAGCCATCGAACTCTACTCGCACTGTCAAGTCTTCTGCTGCCCGTCCGTCTACGAACCCTTCGGCATCATCAACCTCGAAGCCATGGCCTGCCGCGCACCCGTCGTCGCCAGCGCCACCGGCGGCATCCTCGAGGTCGTCGTCGACGGCGAAACCGGCTACCTCGTCCCCTTCGAGGCCGATCCCGTCACCACCTTCCCCGCCCACCCCGAGCAGTTCGCCAAGGATCTCGCCCAACGCATCACCGACCTAATGTCCAACCCCGAGCTCTGCCAGAAATTCGGCGCCGCCGGAAGAAGACGCGTCGAAGAAAAGTTCTCCTGGAGCGCCATCGCCGAACAAACCATCAGCCTCTACGAGCATCTGCTCGCCACCCGCAAGTAAGCCCCAAAACTCCGACCGCCAGCCTCCCTTCAGCCTCCGATTCAGCGCACCTTACCGTTCGCCACGGGCGGTTCCGGCGCCCGCGGTTTGCCGTCGCGAAACACGACCATCGACCGGCCACCCACGATCACCTTTTCATTGACCTCCGACTCCTCAAACGGATCCTCAATATTCTGCGTGTCGATCATGTGGATCCAAGGCGTCTTGTTCGGCGGCTCCGGCAGCTTGAACTCCACCCCCTCGGTGGACGCGTTGATCAGCAAGAGAAAGCTGTCGTCGATCACCGGCTTGCCGTCCTCGTCCGTGATCTCGAGCGTATTTCCGTTCAGCAAGAGCGCGAGCGACCGGTTCCACTCCTGATTCCAGCTTTCGCCCGAAATCTCATCCCCGCTCGCGTTATACCAGGCCACGTCCCGAACCACCGAGTCGTGAATGGTACGGTCCTGGAAAAATTTGCGGCGATGAAGATTCGGATGCGCCAAACGAAGTTGAATCAGACGCCCCGTAAACTCCATCAAACGCTGCCGCGGAGCGTCCAGATCCCAGTCATACCACGTCAGTTCGTTGTCCTGGCAGTAACAGTTGTTGTTGCCCATCTGCGATCGCGCAAACTCGTCGCCCCCGCTCAGCATCGGCACACCCTGCGACAAAATCAGCGTCGTGAGAAAGTTGCGCATCTGGCGCTCGCGCAGGATGTTGATCTCCTCATCGTCCGTCGGTCCTTCAACCCCCATGTTCCAGCTGTCATTGTCGTTCGCTCCGTCCGTGTTGTTGTCGCCGTTCGCCTCGTTGTGCTTCTGGCTGTACGAAACCAGATCGCACATCGTAAATCCATCGTGCGCCGTGACAAAGTTGATCGACGCATACGGCTTCCGGCCGTCGTACTGATACAGGTCCGACGACCCCGTGAGACGGTACGCAAAATCCGAAAGCATCCCTCCGTCGCCCTTCCAAAAACGCCGAACCGTATCCCGATACTTCCCGTTCCACTCCGCCCACAGCACCGGAAAATTTCCGACCTGGTAGCCGCCATCCCCAACATCCCACGGCTCGGCGATCAGCTTCACATCCGCCAGCGTCGGGTCCTGGTGAATCGTGTCAAAAAACGACGACAGCTTCGATACCGCATGCAACTCACGCGCCAGCGTCGACGCCAGATCGAACCGAAAGCCGTCCACATGCATCTCCGTCACCCAGTAGCGCAACGAGTCCATAATCAGCTTCAGCACCTGCGGGTTGCGCACGTTCAAGGTGTTTCCCGTGCCCGTGTAATCCATGTAGTGCCGCGGGTCGCCATCCACCTGACGGTAGTACGTCGTGTTGTCGATCCCCTTCATCGAAAGAATCGGACCCTTCTCGTTGCCCTCGCACGTGTGGTTGTACACCACGTCCAGAATCACCTCGATCCCGGCCTTGTGCAGAGCTTTCACCATCCCCTTGAACTCGTTCACCTGACAACCGTCGTCGCCGCACGAGGAATAACGCGACATCGGCGCAAAGTACGAAAGCGTGTTATACCCCCAGTAGTCGTGCAGGTCGCGATCCACCAGGTGGCCCTCGTCGATGAAGTGGTGCACCGGCAAAAGTTCGACAGCGGTCACCCCAAGCTGCTTCAGATACGCCACCGAAGCCTCCGTCGCCAGGCCGGCATACGTGCCGCGCAACTGCTCGGGCACCGCCGAGTTGCGCTTGGAAAAGCCGCGGACGTGCACCTCGTAGATCACCGAATCGGACAGCGGCGTCTTCGGCGGACAGTCGTCAGCCCAGTCAAACCGCGACTGCACCACGATCGACTTCGGAACGCCGGCCGCCGAGTCCCGATCGTCCCGCTGGAGGTCGTTGCCGCTCTCGACGTTGTACGGAAAGATCGGAGCCTTCCAGTCCACCTCCCCCGAGATCGCCTTGGCATACGGATCCACCAGCAACTTGGCCGGATTGAAGCGCAAACCCTGCTCCGGAGCCCACGGTCCGTCCACCCGAAATCCGTAACGCTGGCCGGGCTTGATGTTGCGCACCAGGCCGTGCCACACAAAGGCCGTGCGCTCCCGCAAAGCAATGCAGTCCGTCTCGTTGCCGGCTTCGTCGAAAAAACAGACCGAAACGGCAGTGGCGCACTCCGAGTAAACGGCGAAGTTGGTTCCTTTGGAGCTCGGCGTCGCGCCAAGCGGATGCGGTGTTCCGGGCAGAAGGGTGCGGTCCATTTGTCTCACTTTCTAGGCTTATTTTGGCGACAGACCATCGCCGGTGCTACCGCTATGGATGCACCGGTCGGGCGATTGACTGCTTTATGCGATGAGCTGCTTCCATTGTAAGGCGGGCCGGCCAAGAGACGGCAGAGATGCATCGCACAGGCACGCACACCGGTGCAAACTTCGGTGTGGCTTTTGCGCAGCAACCAAATCCAAATTTGCGCAGCAACCAAGTCAACCTTGCGCAGCAACCAGATCAACCTTTGCGCAGCAACCAACCCAATCAGGCCCGTCCCAGCGCCTCATACCGCCCAATCTGGTCCATCGTAAACGCTTGCATGTCCGCCCCCGCCTCCGCCGCCTTGTACCACGCCACCAGCCATTCAATCGCCGTCTCCAGCCTCAGCCGCGGCCGCCATCCCAGCTCCGATCGAGCCTTGCTGGCGTCCAGCTTCAGATATCCCGCCTCATGCACACCCGGTTCAGGGTCCATCTCCGAAGTCGCCCCATCTCCCCACAGACGCGTCATCTTCTCCACAATCCAACCGACCGTCTGCGTGTCGTCGTCCCCCGGCCCAAAGTTATAGGCCGTCGCATACTTCGGATCGGCCAAGAGCAGATGCTCCGCCAGCAACAAGTATCCGTGCAGAGGCTCAAGCACATGCTGCCACGGTCGAATCGCGTCAGGCCGCCGGATGCGCGCAGGCTGCCCCGCAACAAAGCCCCGCACAAGATCCGGAATCAAACGGTCGGTCGACCAGTCGCCCCCCCCGATCACGTTGCCGGCGCGCGCCGTCGCAATCGCAGTCCCGTGCTCCCCAGGCTTGCCCGGATGCCCCAGCTTGTCCGGATGGAAGTACGACGACCGAAACGCCGCCGACACAATCTCCGCGCACGCCTTCGACGCCGAGTACGGGTCATATCCGCCCATCGGGTCCGTCTCCCGATACCCCCACACCCACTCCCTGTTCTCATAACACTTGTCCGTGGTCACCGAAACCACCGCGCGCACCGACGGCGTTCGCCGAACCGCGTCCAGCACCCGTGCCGTCCCGAGAACGTTTGTCTCCAACGTTCCGATCGGGTCCGCGTACGAGAGCCGCACCAGCGGCTGCGCGGCCATGTGAAACACCACCTCCGGCGCAAAGTCCTCGATCGCCCCGTTCAGCGCGCCGGCGTCCCGGATGTCGCCCCGCACATCCTCCACCACATCTCCAACCCGCGCCTCGGTAAAAAGGTTGGGCGTCGTGTTCGGGCCGAGCGAGTACCCGCGCACATCGGCCCCAAGCTTGTGCAGCCAAAGTGCCAGCCAACCGCCCTTGAAGCCGGTATGGCCCGTAAGAAAAACGCGCTTGTTCTGCCAGAGAGAAGAGGTATTGGCGGGCATAACTCTAAGCATAGAGGATCGCAACTCACCAGAGCTCGATCGCACGCATCGCCGACGCCTTCAGGTCCATCCACACCCAAAGACACCCACGGCTGTCTCCAACTTCCCTACGCTTCTGCTCTAGCTAACGGTGATTTGCTCGAGCCGCCGTCTCCCCCATCTCGCGACGTGCTCCACCAGCTGCTTCGTCTCTGCCTGCTGCCGGAGCGCATGCACAACCACGCGCAGCATCTCCTCTTCCGGCGCCGGTTTGCCCGTCCAGATCTCGAACTGCCGGGCCCCCTGCTGCACAAACATCTCAACCCCCGTGATCACCGCAATTCCTTGTGCCCGCGCCGACCGGAGCAGGGGCGTCTCCACCGGGTTGTAAACCAGGTCAAACACCAACTTTGCCTTTAGCTCCTTCTCATTGAGCAACGATTCCGACCCGTGGCCTGCCATTCCCACCGGCGTCGCATTGATGATCACGTCGAACTGGCTCTTCGCCATCGCTTCTCGCTTCTGCAGCTTCGCTCCGGCCTGCTTCGCCAGCTTGTGAGCCGTCTCCACATTCCGGTTCAGAATCAGCACCTCCGCACCCTTCTCCTTCAGCCCGAAAACAGCCGCCCGCGCCGCTCCACCGGCGCCCAGCACCAGAATCTTTGCCCCACGCAGCTGCATTCGCTTCTCAAGCGGACCGACGATCCCGGCCACATCCGTGTTGAAGCCGTACAGCTTTCCATCAGCCGCGCGCAACACTGTGTTACACGCGCCGATCTTTGCCGAGATTGGGTCGGTGCGTTCCAGGTACGGCAAAATGCTCTGCTTCAACGGCATCGTTACGCTCAATCCTTGCAGCGGGATCTCTCGTACAACCGTCAGCAGGTCCTCCATCGTCTCCGTTTGCAGCGCCAGGTACATCGCATTCATCGTCTCGCGGCGAAACGCCGCATTCATCATCACAGGCGAAAGCGAAGACCGGATCGGATTGCCCGCAACGCCATACACCTTTGTCGCCGCATCCACCTCCGCGATCCGATAGATATTGACCAGCGTACGAGCCGCAATCTGACCCGGCCCCGTCTCCTCTCCCTGACTTGCCGCTGCAAACGTAAACAAACTTCCAGCCCGCACCCCGAGCACGCGCGAGATGATCCCCATCTCCCCCATGCAAATTCCGATGACACTTGCAGAATCGCTCATCTGCTCGAGAAAACGCATCAGCGTGACGTTGTCCGCAAGCACCCGAGCCGTCGGCACGATCTTGGCAAAATCCGGCTTGAACGGGACCATGCGCTGGTAAATAGCGTGGAGATCCCGTGTCTGCTCAAAATCGTGGTGGCTCAAAATCAGAGCAACCCCGGTGCCTTGCAGCCTCGCCAGGCCTCCACTCTTGAGCACCTCTGCAGACTCAAGTTCGAGATCCACAATAGCAAAGCCGGCTTCGCCTGCTCGTACCAACACGTCCATCTCGGCGGAAATATCTCCCTCGAAGTGACCGCCAAACTCCTGTCGTCGGCAGGTCGCAATCGCAGTTACGCTGGGATTGCTCGAGAGAAAATCCCCGAGCGCCGAGATCCCAGCCCGCGCATCCTCAAGATAATCCAGCCGAAACTCGAGAAAAGGCGTCTCCCGCACAACAAGGCTTGCCTTCTCGATCATCTCCGCGGCAGACGCCCCTGTAATGGCGACGCAGACTTTTCCAAGGCGCGAGCGAAGCAGTTGAGGAACTAAAGTGGGCACGCGGCCCTCCATTTCTCACGTCCAGGTCGTTTAGGTCCAGGTCTCATCCGCGTCCACCTGCACTAAGCGACGCCGTCCTGTCGTCGCCTCTTGAGATGCGAGTCGCGCCTCTAATGGCTGGGGTTAAGACGATGGCTGGGGGTAAGACTTTGGGCGATCGGAAACGTCGCACCTTCCTGTGACAATCTCAAAAATCCGCCAATCCCAGACCGGAGCCCGCGTAAACTAGGGCCTCATGTCTCCCTCACTGATCCAGGCAGACTGGCCGGCCCACCCCTGGCTCGTACATGGGTTCAGCACTCGGCTTGGCCGTGTCACAAATCCTGCGGATCTCGACACATCGGCGCCCCCGGACCCAGGCCGGTGGCCACTCATCACTCTCAAACAAACGCATTCAGCCGTCGTACACCTGATCCCTCCCCAGGCTCTCGGACAGGTCGGGTCTAAAGCTGAACCGTACGCAGAGGGCGACGGCCTCATCACAGATCAGCCAGAGATCTTGCTCGGCATCCAGACTGCCGACTGCGTCCCCGTCTTGGTAGCCGATGTCCGCACGCGCGCGGTCGGCGCCTTTCACGCCGGTTGGCGAGGCACGGTAGCCGGCATCGTCGGCCGGGGTGTTCAACAGATGGCCGCCAACTTCGGCTCCGATCCGAACGACCTTTTCGCCGCCGTCGGACCTTCCATCGGTCCTTGCTGTTACCGCGTCGGGGAAGAGGTCCGCAGCGCCTTCACCGAACGCTTCGTCGATGGGCAAACCCTCTTCCATCAAGACGACGTGGACTCAGCCAATCCGCGCCTCGACCTCTGGGAAGCCAATCGGCGCCAACTCATCGCCGGCGGCCTCCCGCCCGAGCAGATCTCCGTGGTAGCCCAATGTACGGCCTGCACCTTCGAGCCCGATGGCCAGAGGCGGTTCTTCTCCTATCGCGCCGAAGCAGGCATGACCGGACGCATGTTGAGCGTCATCGGCATACGAGAGAAATAAACAAATCCGGGAAGCGTATTCGCCTACATCGGTGGAGGGTGGTGCGGGTCGATCGGCTCAGAGACATCGGTCGCGCCTTCTCGGTGCACGTGCCCTGAACCCGAGCGCGCCTCGATTGCAGCCGCGTTCACCTGATCGCGAAGCTCCTTCGACGGCTTAAAAAAAGGTACACGCTTCGCCGGCACATCGACCTTGCTCCCGGTCTTCGGGTTGCGCCCCGTGCGGGCATTTCGCTGACGTGTCCGAAAGCTCCCAAAGCCGCGAATCTCGATCTTGTCTCCCGATTTCAACGCGCCGATCACAGATTCAAACAGCGTCTCCACGATCACCTCGCCGTCGCGCCGAGTCAGATCGCCCAGATTGGTCACCCTATCGACCAGGTCAGCCTTCGTCATCGCAGGTCCCCTCTCGTGTTCGACCTTTCCTGATCGAGCCAAACGACCGCGCATCGCCGGCGTCCTCGCTCCATTGTAGATGCGCCAAAAAGAGCAACGGGCAGAGCTCCGGCCTGCCCTGTCACTTCCACATAAAGTAGAAGCCCGGCGCACGATTGAGAAGCTGACTTGGATTGGGGAAAAGATCGTCAGTGTCGGAGGTCAGCGCAGAGATGAGTCCCTTCTTCTGGCTTGCCGGCCGAACAATGTTCGGTTCGCCCGAAATGCCCACATCTTTCGCCGTATCCATCAGGGCCACTCGAAATCCACCGATCTTGTCGATCAGGCCCAGCGGCAGCGACTGCTCACCAGTCCATACCTGCCCGGTAGCCAGGGGCCGGATACGGTCGTCCGTGGTATGCCGTCCAGAGGCGACATCATGGACAAACTGACCGTACATATTGTCGACCAACGATTGAAAGTAGGCCTGTTCCTTGGGCGTCAGGTCCCGGCTCGGATCTCCAGCATCCTTCAGCTCACCCGCGTGGATCACCACGCTCTTCAGCTTGGCCCAGTGCAGGAGATCTCCGTAGTTGGTCCACTCCATAATCACGCCGATCGAGCCGACAACCGAAGCATCGTTCGCGTAGATGCGGTCGCACGCACTGGCAATGTAGTACGCCCCTGAAGCCCCGACCGACTCGACCGACGCCACAATCCGCTTGTTGTGCTCCTTCCGCACCCGAAGCACCTCGTGGTAAATCTCCTGCGAGGCGGCGGCGCCCCCGCCCGGCGAGTTGATATGGAGAATGATCGCCTTGATGCTCGAATCGTCACCGAACCGGCGTATCTCGTTGTCCACCTTGTCGGCGTCCAGGATCACTCCGGAGATGTCGATCACGCCGATCTGATTGGTGCCGAATGCCGTGCCCGCCGACCCATTGATCGACCGCGACGCGATCCAGGCCATCAGACTCACGATCAGACCGATGCCGCCGATCGTTCCGCCGATCCAGCCGCCGTAGAACCACGGCGATCGACGCTTCGGTGGCGGAACCACAGGAGCATAGCCGATCGGCGGAGCGTATCCGTACATCGGCGTCGGAAAAGGCGGTGCGCTGTACGGTCGAGCGGCTTGCGGCGGTGGAGGCGGAGGCGGGACAAAGTCTTCCGGCATGTTCGAGAGTGTAGCAGGCACAGCTTCACGCTCGCGAGCCCATCTATATAAGGCAGGAGGCAAAGGTAATGTCTCGAAAAAAGGCACAAAGCCGTAAAATCTACCGCTTCCTGGATAAATAGTTTCCATTCGCCGTAGCCGAACGTCCAATGATTACAGTATGATCAACCGCGGACTCGGCCCGCGCCGAACCAGAGATCATGCTTTGGGAGATAAGTACCTTCACGATGGCACATCCGAAGATCAGCATCGTCATCCCGGCGTACAACGAGAGCTCCCGCATCGAGAGTACGCTCGGGCGCGTCCTGTCATGTGTGCAGGCGCAAAGCTGGGATGCCGAGGTCCTGGTCGTCGATGACGGGTCCACAGACGACACCACAGAGATCGTCGAGCGATGGATGGACGTGCACCCGCGACTTCATCTGGTCGAAAACGCCGGCAATCGCGGCAAGGGCTACTCCGTGCGCAACGGCCTCCTTCAGGCTGCCGGCGATATCGTCATGTTCACCGACGCAGACCTTTCCGCGCCCATGGAAGAGGCCGATCGGCTCTTCGAGGCCCTCGACAACGGTGCCGACGTCGCCATCGGTTCCAGATGGCTCGACCGAACGCGACAGACCATCCACCAACCCATGTATCGGCAGGTCTTCGGCCGATGCTTCAACTGGATCACCCGAACCGTCATGGGTCTGCCATTTGCCGACACCCAGTGCGGCTTCAAGGCCTTTCGCAGGCCCGCGGCCCAGGTAATCTTTCGTCTGCAAACCATTGAGCGCTGGGGCTTCGACCCCGAAATCCTCTTTATCGCCCGTAAGTTGAAGTACACCGTGCGCGAGGTGCCCGTCACCTGGGGCCACGACGAACGCAGCCGCATGAGCTATCTCAAGGACGGTATGAAGATGCTCGAAGAGATGGCTGTGATTCGGTCCAACTCGCTCGCCGGACGTTACGACCAGGCCATCGCCGCGATCAAGGACACCAGCTCCATGGTCACGCCGCAGGTCGACCACGCCGCCGACACCGCTGGACGCGTCGGCGCCGTGTCGACCGGAGCTCCGAGCACCGCGACCGCCAAGGCCGGCCACTAGCGCACACACCAGTCGCGTCGAGAACCTCTTCCCCGTGCTGCGATCCACCTTCATCCTCCTCTCCCAGAACCGGCATCTACGCCGCTTCTCCGAGCGATCCTCGATCGGCCGGAAGTTGTCGCGGCGCTTCGTCGCGGGCACAACCGTCGACGACGCTCTCCGGGCCTGCGAAGAGGTCAACCGCGAGGGGATGTCGGCGAGCCTCGACTCCCTGGGCGAGAGCGTGACCGAAACCTCCCAGGCACTCCAGAGCGCCGAGGTCTACTACCATCTGCTCGAGCAGATCCGGCATCGCGGTCTTCAGGCGCATGTGAGCCTGAAGCTGACCCAGATGGGTCTCGACCTCGATCCAGCCACGGCCGAGCGCCTCGTCTGCGAGATCGTCCAGCGTGCCGCCGCTGCCGACTCCTTCGTGCGCATCGACATGGAGGGTTCCGCCTATACCGAAGCAACCATCCAGATGACCGAGCGGATCCATGCCGAAATCGCCCTCGCCGGTCGGGTCGGAACGGTGCTGCAGGCCTATCTTCATCGGACCGAGCCCGATACCGAGCGTCTGCTCCAGCAAGGCATTAGGATCCGGCTCTGCAAAGGCGCGTACAAGGAGCCCAGAGAGATCGCGTTCGCCCGCAAGCAGGACGTCGACGCCAACTACATCCGCCTCATGGAGCGCATCGTTCGTTCGGACGATCCGCACGTATTCTGCGGAATCGCCACGCACGATGAGCGCATCATCAATCAAATGCGCGCGCTCACCGCCGAAAAGGGCATCGCGAAGAACGCGTTTGAGTTCCAGATGCTGTACGGAATCCGGCGCGACCTCCAGCGAAAGCTCGTCAGCGAAGGTTTCGGCGTCCGCATCTACATTCCTTTCGGCACGGAATGGTTCCCATACTTCATGCGTCGCCTCGCGGAACGGCCGGCCAATGTCTTCTTCTTGCTGAAGAACTTCTTTCGGACATAGCTGCTTAGAGAAGGTCGGATAAATTCCCGAAAGGAATCTGCGGTAGTTCTGCTTTTCTTGTTGTCATTCCCTAAGGGAATCTGCTGTTGTCTTCGGCCTCAAACGCCTACGAGGACCTACTCAGACCTTTCCCAAATCGGTCTCCGGACACAGCCAAGATGACATCGTTGGGCAGCCGGATCGGATCGTGGTCGACGAGCGCCCTTTCTCGCATCAGAATATTCAAGGGAGTCCAGAGTGGCCGACAGCGACATCAATCCGCTTACGGATGCCGAAATCGTGCAGATTGAGCTGCTCAATAGAGAGAGAATCTTGGTGGCGTTCTCAAATGGACACTCGGTTCTGGTGAACGCTGCGTCGGTGATGCATCTCGCGCTGCGTGAGGGAAGTGGGTACGCGGCCAGCAGCGAACCGGACCCGGAATAGCCTGATCCTGATAGACGCACTTGGTGTCCGTGCGCACTCTAATGACTAGTAACGGACGCTGAGTGGCTGGGTGTGGGCTCGGCGAGGAGCTGCTCGACGAGAGCCGTAATGTCCGTGACGAGAGCCTGGTGGGCGGTGGGGTTTGCCGGTCCGGCGAAGCCTGCGTGGACCTCGCGCACGCGGCCGTCGCGACCGAGAAAGAAAGATGTGGGCCACGCGTTCAGGTGCTCGGCTTGGGGAAGTTTTTCGTTCAGCTGATCGGGCTCCCCGGCGACCAGCACCGTGTACGTAATGCCGTAGCGGGCGATAAAGGCGCGCAGGCGGGCGGGGTCTTTTAGCTGGTCGGCCTCTTCGAAGCTGAGATCGACGACTTCGAGCCCGCGGCTGTGGAATTGCTTGTAGAGCGACTCGAGAAAGGGCGCCTCGTCGTGGCAGTTGGGGCACCAGGAGCCGCCGATCGCGACAATGACGACTTTGCCGTCGAAGCGGGGATCACGATTCGTGACGAGCTTGCCGGAAAGGTCTGGGGCGGAGAAGCGAAAGCGCTCGGCTGGATCTTTGACCGTGGTCTGTTCCGTCGGACGGGTCGGCTGGGGGAGATTCTGGGCGCGCGCAACATCGGGTCGGCGAGCAACCAGGTTGTGCTGCCGCGACTTTTCGGGTTCGGCGGCGAGGAGATTCGAGACAAGAAGGGTGTCGTCCGGGCCCGGTGTCAGGCTGTAAAGGGCGGGGCCGGCGGCCGAAAGATGGCCGACACGGTACTCGTGCCCGTTCCACGAGCCGAAGAGCGATCCGGTGTCGCCGTCGATCCGCTGGATGACGGCCTGGACGGAGCCATCGCCGGCTGCGGGCTGGACGATGAGCTGCCAGGCGGATTCGCCCTTGGAAGATTGCACCTGAACCTCCCATTGGCCGGTGATGACGGGGATGACGGGTGCGGAGCTAGCGGCAGGTAGGGGCAGAGGCGTGGAGGGCGAGTGGTGAAGCGTGACGGGGTAGCGAGTTGTGGCAGTGCCGAAGCTGCCGCTCATCTTCCCTTCGCGCGAGCCGCCAGGGGCGAGGTTGAGGTCAAGCGTGCGCGCGAAGTAGTTGAAGTTGAGCACGAGGTGGTTGCCGAGGAGCGAAACGCTGGAAGCGGGCGAGAGTTCCGCGCCGTTGACGAGTGCGCCGGAGAGGGTCACACCGGCTCCGGACAGGCGGAGGTGGATAGGAACCTCCTCGCCGCGCACCGTGACGGAGCCGTCATAGTCGCCGCCGAGCAGCTGCTGCGCAACGAGGTGAAGAGGGGCCGAGATGAGGAGAAGTGCAGCGGCGAAGAGAAGCGCGCGACGAGGCATGGGTGTTCCTTTTTGGGGGGAGAGTTCCGGAGTTTCAGTAGGGTTGATTTGCGCCGTGCGGATGAAAAAACTCAGGCGCGGGCGATGGAGCAGACCGGCGGTGTCTGCCGCGAGTGCGGGCAAGGACAACAACACCGGTGAGCGCTCGACATCATGCTGATCAGCGTACGGGACGTAGCGGTGGGCGTCAACATCGGAGTCCCTAGCGAGGCGGTTCGGAGCTGCGGCCGGTCGACGTGGGAGGTGGAAGAAGGGGCTCGACCGAGAGGAGGTCGCGGAGGGTGGAGGCCTCGGCGGGAGAGAACTGCCCGCGTGCGGTCTCGGCTTCAAAGGCGCTCTCGCGTTGCTGCGGGGGAACTGTGCGGAGGTCGCGAAAGCTGCGGGCGACGGCTTGGCGGCGATCGGGCGGAAGGCTGCTCAGATTGGACATGGCAGAGCGGACCTGCTGGCGCTGCTGAGGCGAAAGGCGCTCGATCGCTTCGGTGCGTTCCATAACGCGCTGGCGCTGTTCAGGACGCATCTGGTTCAGCTGGAGAAGACGGTCGTGCATACGCTGCTGGGTTTGCGGTGCGAGATCGCGAAATCCGGGCTCGGCTTCAAGCGCGCGCTGCTGATCGGTGAGCGGGAGGGACTTGTGGCGGTCCAGCCACTGAGGCAGGTGCTCCTGATTGCCGCGAGGAGCGGCCTGGGTAGAGTTCTGCTGCTGATTGGCGTAAGGATTGGAATTTTGGGAGGGACTAGATCGACCCACGAAACTGGACGGTGGCGGGTAGGACGGTGGCGGATAGGACGGACGGCCGGTCTGGTTCGGCGCGGGACGTGTGCCCTGGTACGGGGAGGGCGGGCTGGACCTCTGATCGCGGCCGGCGTTAGGATTGCTCCCCGCGTTGGGATCGCTGTTGCGCTGGCTGGAGCGGTTGTCGGTGCGGCCACGGTTGTCGCTGCCACCGCCGCGCCGATCCTGGTTCTGTTGGTGGCTTTGTTCGCGGTTCTGGGCGAGACTGGAGGTAGGGAGGCCGAGGACGGACGCAAAAACGAGCACGCACCCACAGGTGCGGGAGCGTTTGAGATCTCGGGTTCTCCGGTGTGGCGTCATGGGAGCAATCTTGATCTGGAGGCAGATGGGTGCGTGGTGGTAGTGGCTACGCTAGCGGAAAGCGGGCTCTGAGACAACCTCCTTGCGGGAAGCGGCGTACAGAAGCGTGCATTTGGGTCCGATCAGCAGGCACCGGGGCCTAGCTGATCGGGGTGTCGGGCTTCTGGTCTGCGCTGCCGTTGTTGTCGTCCAGCAGCTGGTCCATCTCCTGGACGGCCTGATCGTTGCGATCGAGGATCTGCAGGTCCTGCACCGTGGCGGAGGTCTGCGGATGATGCGGCGAAAGCACGCCCGAAACGCTGGCTGCCGTTCCGCCGCCGACAAGCAAAGCGAGCGCAAGAGCTCCGGCAAGGGCGGGCCGAAAGTGCGCTCCGGTGTTGAGTTGCACACGGGTCCGAAGCTGTTCCCACCACGTTGCTGGAGGTGCGGCGATCTCTTCGCGAAGCCGGACAGCAAGCCTCTGGTTGAAGTACGCGGAGGGTTCGGGGGCGGTCCAGGAGTCGAGCAGGGCAGAGACTTCTTGGAGCGACCGCAGCTCGTGCTGGCACGCCGGGCACGACTTCAGGTGAGGATCGCCGGCCGAAGCCGGATCGAGCAGGAGGTCCGGAAGACGGGATTGGCGGTTGCAGGTCATGGTTTCCTCGATCTATATCAGAACATCAAAATCAAAACATAAAAACGTTGTCTTCTGACGATTTTGTCCCGTTTTGCAGGTTTTGGCCTTTGTGCCTCTCGAAACGAGACTAGAGGTAAGGTTTAAGCGTTTCGCGCAACGTCTGATAGGCGCGAAAGAGCAGGGATTTGGTGGCCGATTCGCTGAGCTTAAGAATATCGCCAATCTGTTTGTAGTCCATGCCCTCGTATTTGTGCATAAGAACCGCCATCCGCTGACGTTCGGGAAGCGCGAGGACGTGCTGGCGGATGGAGTCCATGCGCTCCTGGCGAAGCAGGCGGGCTTCCGCGGACGGGGTTTCGTCGGCGAGGTCAGGGGTGGTGCCGGTTTCGTGGTCAGGCTCGTCCAGATACACCGTGGAGGCGGTCCGTTCACGGTGGTTGTCGCGGGCGTAGTTCACGCCGAGATTGGTCGCGATGCGGTAGAGCCACGTGCTGAAGCGGGCCTCGGCCCGGTAGGTTTCGCGCGACCGATACACGCGAAGAAACACCTCCTGCGCGAGCTCTTCAGCGACAGCCTGGTTGTGGACCATGCGAAACATAAAGTGAACGATCGGTTTGCGGTACTTGGCAAGGAGATAGTCGAAGCAGGCCATGTCGCCCGAGCGCAGGCGCATCATGATGGCTGCGTCGTCGAGCTTCCCGACTTCGGCTCCGGTTTGCGCCTCGATCGGCGTGGTGGTGTGAGACTGCGGCGTGCCGGAGTCGTCGAGGGGAGCAAAGGTGGACGGATGGATCGCCAAAGTTGCCATACTCTTGCTAACCCGGCCCGAAAGCTCGGGTTGCGCTTCCGAGCCGGTCTCACGGACATTTTTACCGGTCGGTGCAGGCTCGGGATGGAGAAAGTCAGGTTGCACGCAGTCAGTGTGATTCTAAATGGCGGGCAAGAGGTCTGGCCGGTGTGCGAAGGTCCGCGCCGGAGTAGCATCTGCCCGTGTGTCGACGATCCCTGGACGCACACCGGAGTGGTATCCTAGAATCCGGTCGCGGGGCTGCCCGCCTGGCCGCCTGCAAGCCCTCAGGGCGCATAACTCAGCGGTAGAGTGCCACCTTCACACGGTGGAAGTCGTAGGTTCGAATCCTGCTGTGCCCACCATCAAAACCCCGCACCCCGGCGCCTGCTCGGCCCTAGCTCACCCCCTCATAGCAGAACGGCCGGGCACCCTCCGTTCGCCAGAAGTAGACCAGGATCATCGCACTCGCGACGGCCGCATATGCGCACCACAGCGACGTAAACGCGTACCGTTTCACCGCCATCACGATCACAAGAATGGTCAAGTTCGCCGCGCCGAACAGCACCATCGGCCGCCGCTTCGAAAAAAACAGCGACCCGCACGTGGCAATCACATACGCGATCGCCACCCATATATTATCGGTAGCCCTGTTCAGATACGTGATCGAATGCGCGCGCATCCCCACCTCGGTCGGATACGCTGCCAGCGCCCACAGCATATAGAGAGTAGTGAGTCCACCAAACCAGACGAACCAACGCATCCTAGATCGGCTCCGGACGTCCGGCTCAAAGAGCAGAATCGATAAGGGAATCAAGAGCGGCAGAAGTCCCTGCGCATACAGCATAAAAGCCGCCCCCACGTCGTGCGTCACCGCCTGCGAGAACTTTCCGTCCAGCCCCAGCCAAACGAATCCCTCCGTAAACTGGTGAAGCGCAAACATCGTCGGCAGCGCGGCAAACATCCATTCCCGCCGATGTTTCACCTTCGCCAGGGTAGCCACCCCCAAACCTCCCAGAACCCCGCTGCCCACAAAATTTGCCGTAGCCGAAAAGCACATCCTTCCCGCCTCCTCTGCCGTTTGTACCTTTAGAGGCAGTGCGTGGAACTTCGTCGCTAATTTCAAAGCAGCCAAAGGAAAACGGAGTATTTCAAGAGGAACCTAGACAAGACCCCTGGGTCGACGATGGGTGCAACGTCTTTCAAAAGTGAAAGATGAGGTCACTGGCGACGGTAAACTGATTGGTCCGGGTTCCGTCGTCGTAGGATCTGCGAGCCCACGCATGATCAAAGCGGATCTCCGGCCGAATCTGCACTGTTGTGCCGATCCAGTGGTTCAGCGACAGGGTGTTCTCCGTGTACTTGCCCGCGTAGCCTGTCCGCTGGCCTTTCTTGTCGTTGAGAAAGTCACTCCGAAACGACACAAAAGTGTGCGGCGAGAACTGTTTATTAACGTAGTTCACGGCGGCCCACTCAGGCGCGAAACACTTCTCGAGGCCGAGTCTGCAGTTCGCGCCATTGGTCCCCTTCTCCGGGACGATCGATCCATGAACACTCGGCACATCTCTTTGATACATCACCTAGGCCTCGGTCGCCATGTGCCGCGTGCTATTGAATTTGTGGTACCAGGTGCCGTCATACATCTGCAGATTGTTGAAGGCGTACTCTCCGTCATTGATACCGTTCGCGCAGAGATAGAAATTGTCGTTCACGCTCGTGGTCGTGTAGCTGGCGCAGCTTGTAAGTGCAGGCTTGGCGTCGACGGTCCACGGCGCAACGTCATGGCTGGCCGAGACACCGGCCTGAACCGTCCATCGATCGTTCACCCGAATGGTCGCAAGTATGCCCGTGTCCGTGAAGGGATCGACGGCGTACAGCAGCGAGTGGCTGAACATGTAATTGTTTCGGGTCAGCTGCGCTTCAATACCTGGAATCGAGATATACCGCCCGACGCGGATGTTCATGCCTTGAGCGACGTGCGGGAAATAAATGTCGACGTATTCAAGCACGGGGTCGAAGCCATACTGCCGGTTGTCGTCCAGCAACTGGCTGCTGAAGTAGCCCTTGTCTGTGGTCGATCGATAGTCGGTTCCAAAGAACGCTGTAAGGTGGAATCCCCAATCGATGTGGCTAAGCTGAACAGAGTCTGGCAGGCGCTCGACATACACAACGGCCTGTCCGAGTTCGACTCGGTTGGAGTAGATGTCATTTGTCTCAGGGTAGTTTCGATCTCTGGAAGTCGAGACATTGACGGTTGGTTCGATCCAGCCATAGACCTTTGTGCGTCCCTTGGCTCCGTTAATACAGGTTTGCAACGGGTAGACATTTCCGTCGGACTCACCGATGGTCGGAGAGCCGCCATAGGACCAATCGGCGCTGGGAAATGGCGGCGAGCTTAGAGGCGAGGGAACACCTCTGCGCGGGGCCGCCGGGCTAGGCTCTGCCGCCCCCGTCCAATCGGCGCGATAGAAATCGATGCACCGCGACAGCAAGCTCCCTTGCTCAGGCTCAGCCGCCGGCGCTGCTGGAGTCGTCGTTCGTGTGGTCGTTTGTCCATGGGCGGAGAGCGTCGCGGTCGCACAGACGACGAGAGTCACCAAAAGGGTAGACACTATAGATTGTGCGGCCCGGTTCGACATCGACGAGTAACTTTCCCGTAAGATCAAACAACACCATATCACCCAATGAGTTACAAAGAATGTGCCAACCTGGCGCTGGGAAAACACGAGATCCTTAGGCCGGCGTTGCCGGGAACGGAGACCCGATGAGGTGGCGTGAAGGAGCTCGATAGGGCGTCGGACATCGATGTGCGCGAGAGTTGCGGGAGGCAAGAGGTTGAACGATGATCCGGGATGGCGGAAGCTCGGCGGTGTGCAGGCGTGGCGGGGGCGGTCACGCTCCGGCGGTCAGGTCTTTTCTCTCCGGCTTGTGGCGGGTCTGGTCTCTCTCCTCCTGATGACTGTTTGCGCGCAGGCGAGGATCCCGGTCGTGCTTTCAACCGATGTCGGCAACGAGATCGACGATCAGTGGGCGATCGTGTATCTCCTTGCCCAGCCGGAGTTCGACGTGCGCGGGATCATGTCGGCCCATGCGCCGAGCCTGCCGGATCCGTCGGCGCACGCGAGTTATCTGATCCTCAAGGATGCGGTGGAGCACCGCATGGGTCTCGTCGTTCATCCTCCGCTGCTCGAAGGATCCAGTCTTCCGCTCGCCGATCGGTCAGCTCCGCGGCCGAGCGCGGCGGCTACATTTCTGCTGCATGAGGCGAAAAGCTTTACACCGGAGAACCGGCTGACCGTGGTGGTAATCGGGGCGGCGACGGATGTGAGCAGCGCTCTCCTGATGGACCCGACGCTGGCCGATCGCATCCGTGTGGTAGCCATGGCGCTGAAGGACTTGTCGCCCAATGGCGCCCACGAGTACAACGAAGAAAACGATCCGCGCGCCTGGCAGGTGCTCCTGGCATCGCGGGTTCCGCTCGCGGTGGGGACGGGCGAGACGTGCCAGCGGTATCTATCGCTTACTTACGCCGAAGCTCGTGCGATGCTGGCGGGGCACGGGCCGGTGGCCGAGTGGCTGTGGAGCGAGTATCAGGTGTGGTACTACCGGCAGGTAAAGCCGCTCCGGGCGCCCGATTTCTCGAAGCCGTGGGTCATCTGGGACGTCATCACCCTGGCGTACCTGCGCGGTCTGGCGACGGCGACGACGCTGCCGCGACCGATGCTGGACGACACGAGTACGCTTCGGCCGGGCGTACCGGGAGCGACGATCGAGCGCATTACGGCAGTGGACACCCAGCGCTTCTGGGCCGAGTTTCTCGACACCCTGGACCGCTTCGAGGAGACACATCGGACCGGGGCGCCACCGCCGCTGTGGGACGAGGCTCCATGACAGACACCGACCTCGCATGCGTGTACCCGCACTGTGGCGGGAAGCTGCACACAGGCGAGAGTGCGGGGTACTGCCTTCAGTGCCGGCTGCCGGTGCTGCGATGCCGGAACTGCCGGGCGTGGAATCGAACCCAGGCGGCCTTTTGCGCGCAGTGTGGGGTCGAACTTGTGCGCGGAGAGGATCTAACGCTGCCCTCCCCGCCGGCGCTCGGCAGCGAGCCGGCACGGTCCGAGGCGGATCGTCCGATCCCTACCGCACCGCATGCGGCCCACGGGTTCTTGTGGGCGCTGAGCGACGAGGGCAGCCTGTTTCGCATCAATCCCTTCGGCCTGAGCGGCCGGCAGATCGAGGTGCGAACTCGCTTCTGGGCGGGGTCCGCGCCGGCACACGCGTTCACGGTCCGCGATCTCGACCGGCCCACCCTAAGAGGTGAGAAGGTTTCCTTGCCGCGCGAGAGCTCGGCGATTGTGGCGCTTCGGTCGGAGCTGCTCACATGGGGCTTGGTATCGCAACGGTCGTTTCGCTTTACAGAGTTGCGAGAGGGCGAGACGATCCTCCCGGACGCGCGCGATCGCTACCAGATGGTCGAGGCGATGGGTTCGCACCTGTTTTGCCTCAGCGAACTCGCCGGTGAGACTTCGCTCCTGCGGGTGCAGGTCGGTTCAGGAGACGCGGACCGCCTCGTTATTCCGGCGGCCGCAAAGTCGGCCGTATGCGGACCGGCGTTGGCGCACGGTCAGGGAATAGTCTGGACGGCGGACAGGCTGTTTACCCTGGCAAATCCGGCGCAACCTGCAATCAGGAGTGCAACTTGGCAGGAGCACGCGTTGCCGCCGGGGGTGGCGCTGTGGACGGCGCCGTCGGACGATGGAAGGCTTCGGCTGCCGCTCGGTCGGTCGCCGGCGATTGTGTCGGGCGCGCGCCTCTGCCTGCCGTGCTATCAGTTTGGCGAGCCCGCGCTCTTGCAGGCGCTGGCCGTCGGAGATCGTTGGGTGCTATCCGTCATTCCGATTACGGCGGACGGTGTGTTGACCGGTGACGCAGCCGGAAATCCGCTCTTGAGCGCGCGGACGCAGCTGCTGATCTGTCCGGGCGACAGCTTTCGGCCTTTGATCCACGACCCGCAGATCTCGGACCGGTTCACGGCCTTCCATGCGTCGCCCCTGGCCGTGTTCTTCTCCGAGGACAGCTTCGGCGGACGGTCGCGGCAGTGGCTGAAGGCGCACCGCGCGGGCTCGGATCTGCCCGTCGACTGGGCGCTCTATCCCGACCAAATGCTCAAGGATGCAAGCGGATTTTATGGTCTGCCCGGCAGCTTGACCGCGCACTTACTCATCGAGGATCGTCTGGCGCACACGGAGTTTGTGTCGTGGCACGACTGAAGCTCTCGGTCGCCATGTTGCTTGCGGTGTGCGCCGCGGCTTCGGCCTTGGCGCAGGCGCCGCAGTCCCTCTACGTGGACCGCTCGGGGAGCATGCGGCCGTACTTTGGCTCGGGGCTGATCCGATCCATCGTGGACCCGCTGCGGACCGAGGTCGGGGGACCCCTGGCCGAGTACGCGTTCTCGACCGAGGTTGCGCCCGTGCCCAGTCTCGACGCGATCGATGCACTCCCCTTCGGGAACCTGACATACCTGGACCGCGTGATCACGAGCTCGGAGCGGCAGCACACGCCCATCAGCTGGATCATCACGGACAACATCGAGGACACGGGCGAGGCAGGCAACACAGAGCGCTTCTACGCGGCGCTGCGAGGTGCGGAGGTGCGCCGGGTGACGGTGTTTCCGATCCTGAGCGCGCCCGGCCACCCGGGTCTGCTGGTGTATGCGCTCCTCTTCGATCCGGCGTCGGATGCAGTGTACGAACGGACGCTGGCGGCGTTTGCCCGGAGCGGCGCCGGTGTTTTACGGACGCAGCCGCTACGGATGAAGCCGGTCGATCGCGACACGGTCGAGGTGACCTCGCGCTCGCTCGCGCCCCTGACACGCCGCGGCGGACCCAAGGTGTACGACACCGGAACGCCGATCAGGCAGGCGGCCGAGGTGCGCTTTAAGAGCCGGTTCGAGCACATCGAGATTGTGGATTCAGCGTTGCGGGTGCTCGATGCCGCGCCAAGCTTTGGTCCGGGATCGCTGCTCGAGCCGGAGCGCCGGGAGCTCGCCATCACGCCGGACCGCATTCGCGCTCTGCTCCCCGGCGACGAGACGACGCAGGTGTACAAGCTCTCGGTGGACCTGGGCAAACTAAGCCTGAAGCACAACCCGGCGGCCTGGTGGAAGGCTGCCTGGGGCGCTTCGGGCGAGGAGGCCGCGCTCGATCTGAAGCTTGGGATCGACGTCCCGCAGCAGAACTTCCGGCTGACGCCGCGATTTCTAAACCAATACAGCGCATCGACGGTCGAGGCGGCGCGTGCGACCGGCAAGGTGTATGCCATCGATCGTCTCCTGGCGGATGTGAACGGGGCGGAGACGCTGATTCAGGTCGACACGCCGTTGTACTTCCGTGTGAACTATCCGGCGTGGCCTGCCGTACTCTTCATAGGCCTGTTCGTGTTGGCGCTGGCAGTGCTGGCCGGCTTGGTGCTGTTTGCCCGACGGCTGCTGCCAAGGCGGCGTCGCGAGTGGACTGTCGCTGCGGAGGCGACCGCGGGGTATCCGCTGTCGGCGCGAATGGACGGTGACCGCGTTCTGGTCGAAGAGGAAAACGTCGCGCGTATCGAGAAGGGCCGCGTCGTGCCGGTCGCTCCGGCTCGGCTCGAAGGCGGCGCAGGGCCCGTCACGATTGAGCCCGGGAAACGCATTCGTCTCAACACGCGTCGCAACGAGATGGATCTGATCTTTACCGAACGTCTGGGAACCGACCCCGCCGCGGCAGGCTCTACGTCGGCGAGCTCGGCTCCGGCAGGTCCGGGCCGGGCTCCGGGCCCAAACCTGGGCTCCGGTCTGGGCCGAACGGGCAGCTCCGATCGCGGCCCCGCAAGCTCCGGGCTGGCCAGCCCTCCTCGCAACCCCAACACGCCCGTCAGGAGGCGATAACTCGATGCCCGCTCAGCTTTCCGGCAGCGTCCGGTCCAACATCCGGTCCATGATCTCAGTGATCTTCGGCGTCTTCTTCCTCGCCAACGTCCTCCTGCTTGTCATGAGCCTGTGGTCGGCGTTCGGCGGCGGCGGCAAGGCTGTGCTGTTGCCCGGCGATCTGTCAATGGGCGTCAAGCTGCTGATCTTTCTGGTCGGCACAGCCATCTCCTGGTTCCTCGGGCGATGGCTGTTCCTGCAGATGGTGGAAGGCGACGTGGGCGTCGACGAGAGCGCCAACGCCAGCTTCGTCATGCTGTTTTACCTGATGCTCCTGTTCGTGGGCATCGCGTTCATGACGGCGTGGACGTGGCTCTGGCAGGCCGTCCTTCTCGTCGTGCTTGTACTCCTCACCTTGTTTGTTCTCCGCCGCGTGCTCGGGATGGCGATTGCGCTCGGGATCATCGGCGTCTCTCTCCTCATCGGCATCGGCGTCTATATTCTGTTCAAGTAGAGGTCACCACAAACGGCATGAGCCCCACCGCAGCAGCCTCCGCCAGCACGCGTTCCACGGCCTATCGGCCGGTCCTGTTCCTTGGGCTGGGCGGCACCGGTAAAGAGATTCTTCTTCGCCTCCGACTTCGGATGTTTGAGCGATTTCGCACCTTTCACGTGCCGTTTGCGCGCTTCCTTTGGGTGGACACGGACACCCGGGCGACCGACGCTCGCGGGCAGGATCTATCGAGCGCGCTCTCCGCCGTCGGCTTTGACGAGCACGAAAAGTTCGCGCTGCTGCAAGGCACGGTCGGCAAAGACCTGAACGACATCTTCCAGAACCCGGGGCACTGGCCGCACATTCACGAGTGGCTCTACCCGGAGGTGCGACGGTTCGGGGCCGAGATCGCCGATGGCGCCGGAGGCGTGCGCGCGGTCGGCCGACTGACCATGTTCGCAAAGTACGCCGCTCTGCGCGAAGCGATCGAACGAAAGCTGCGTGAGCTGTCGCAGCAGGAGACGATCGTCGAGACGCAACGCTTCTTTGCGCACCACCACCTGCCTTCCGTTGGAACCGATGGGAGCTCCGCACCGGTGGTGTTTGTCGTCACCTCGGTGGCTGGCGGCACGGGTTGCGGAACCTTCCTCGACGTCGGATTTCTCTTGCGGGATATCAAGCGGCTTTCAGGCAATGTCGCCGAGCTCTTTGCATACGCTCTACTGCCGAACGTGTACAACGCGAGTCCGCAGGGCGAGATCGCCCAGCGATCGTTTGCCAACGCGTATGCGGCGTTCAAGGAGCTGGACCACTTCACCAAGCGCATCGCAAATCCGGAGAGCCAGGACGCGAAGGAGGACAATCCGTACAGCGACTTCCTGGTGGCCTGGGAGCGCGGGCGCGAGAAGCGCATCGAAGGTCCGCCGTACAGCGCGACGTACCTGATCGAGATCACGAATCAGGCGAACCTGCCGATCTCGCAGGACAATCGCGGCGACCTGTTTTCGATGCTGGCAGAGACCTTGTTTCTGGATCTCCTGCCCGGGCCGTTCTCCGATGCGAAGCGATCGAACTACTCGAACATCGTGCAGGGCTTGAGCGGAGCCGCGGGCGCGAACACAGTCTCGCAGAACAAAAATGTTCACTTCACCCAAAGCTTTGCGCGAAGGTATGCCTCGTGCGGCATGTCGAAGATGGAGATTCCACTCGACACCGTGCGCGGCGCGTGTGCGGCGAAGCTGTCCACAGCGATCTTCGACTACATTCGCCGCGAGAAGGAGGATGCCGACGTGGGTCGTGCGGCGCCGCGCGATCTGGCCGGGGCGCAACTTGATCGGGCCGGCATCTATAACAACTTCGGATCGCACTGGAAGGAGATCATCAACGACGGTGTGTCGGCGGTGATGGGCGGCGCCGCGCCGAAGTCCTCGGCCGACGCGCTGGCCTTGCGTGAACGGCTCGACAAGCTCGAGACCGAGACGGTGCTGGTCGATTCAGACCGGGTGGGAACCTCGGTGCGATGGCTGCGACAGCGGACGCCGACGGTGAACGCGGAGGTGAAAGATCGCTTCAACGCGATGCTGACGGACCGTGTGCTGGAGAACCCGGAGCGTGGGGTCGCGACGGCGATTCGCAAGGGATACTTCGACCTGATCGTGGCGCGCACAAAGGAGCTGATGGACCCATCGTCCGCAGGGACGCTGGGCGCATTTGACCAGCTGATCGGTGAGGCCGAACGCGATGTCGTCGTGCTTCGCGATCAGAAGAATGCCCAGCTGCGCGAGCTCGATGTGGCGCTGCGCAGCGTTCCGGCGGTGATCTTGGCGGCAAAGGAGCAGATCGTCAAGATCATCCTCGACCGTATTCGCGATCACCAGGAGCAGTATCTCTACGCGATCGCCGAGCGGCATCTTCTGCTCGAAGCGAAGAAAGTAGCCGCCGAGCTCTACCGCGCGATGCGCGACACCCGCGATGCCCTGGCGGTGTTCTTGGACAAGGCCGACGCGATCCGGGCTGCGGCAGAGGCGCGTCTCCAAACGTTTCAAAGCCGTCTGGGCAACAGTTCGCACGTCCTCTTCCTGCAACTGTTTGACGCCGAGCGCGACTGGCCGCGCTTCTATAAACTCGGCGTCGATCCAGAGACGGGGCAGCCGGCCGAGGTCGATCCGCGCAAAGAATATGCAAATCTCCTGCGATTCTTCGAGGAAGGAAGCGGTCTCGCCGGCTTGGCCGAGCGGCTGCGGCGCGAGACGACCGCCGAGATCAGCCGTCAGGTCGAGGAGTTCTCCGAGCGTCGATTTCACGATGACATGCTGTCGCATCCGCGCGATGTCTCCGTGCTCGATCATCCGATCCTGCGCGATCGCGGAAGTTCGCGGCAGGCGCTGCAGAACTTCGTCAACCAGGCGCGGCCGATGCTGCGCCGCGACGAGAAGCTGGCAGCCACAGAGGTCGAATCGACGACGTTTGCCTATCTCGGTATTGCGGACCAGACGGCGCCCGAGGCACGCGAGTTCATCGACGAGATCAAGCAGTTGGCGAACTGCCGCGTGGAGGTGTTCGACACGGGCAAGCCGTACGAGATCTACCTGTACTTCTCGACATTCGCGTTTCCGCTGCCGTCCGTGTCGCTGGTGCAGAACGAGTGCCATCAGGCCTATACGGACTTCTATACGCAGTTCAATCCAGGCCAGGCGCGGCGGCCGGCTACGGGCATTCCGCTCCACCTTTCGCGCAAGTGGGAGGGGCGTTTCGACGATCTCGTGATCTACACGGATCGCGAGGCCGAGCTCTTGGAGGAGGTGCTGGGTATCGTGAATCTAGCGCCGTTGCTTCGGGTTTTGCTGACGCGTCCGGACGAAGCAACCGGCCTTCCCGACTTCTTCTACAAGGATGCACCGCCGTACACAACCACAAATCTACTCGGGAAAAAGCGCACCGTGATCTCGCGTCTGATGGCCGATACGCATCTTCGCCGCGCGCTCGGCGACGAGGTGCGCGCTCGCGAGGCAGCTCTGACATCCCCGCAGCTGCAAGCCTACTTCTGGGGCGTACAGGCGCAGCTCCTCCATCCGGATCTCGACGAGGGCACGCCGGACTTTCAGCTGCTTCACCGAAAGTTCGCCGAGCTCTATCGGCGGATGGAGGCCGAGCATCCCGAGCTCCTGCCAGACGTCAACACCGACATCCTGCCGCACACGGGCGAGGAGGATCAGTTGGCATGGCTTCGCTCGCACGTTGCGGGTCTGGAGTGGCCGTCGCGCGATGCGTACGCGCAGCCGACGCTCCTCGGTCTGGACCTTTGGCGCAAGCCGGTTGTGCACGCCTGATCGCCGCCGATGATCTGCTCGCATTGCCAGGTCTGGGAGCTGCTGCCGAGAGATAAGGTCTGCTCGTGGTGCGGTGCTCCGCAGGTGCGAGCGGAGGAAACCGAGGTCAAGTCTCACTCGTTTCTTCCGCCATCAATGTCCTCCGCCGACGTTCAAGATGTGGACCCCGGCCGTGTCACTCCGACCGAATTTCTTGAGAGCCGGGCTGAGGCCGAGCGGGAGCAGACAGGCCCTCCAACAAGGACGTCCCCGGCTACCGCGACGCCACCATCCGCGCCTCCAAGCCCAGCCCCGGCG
>CAXTYQ010000017.1:0-48964 GCA_964248505.1 uncultured Acidobacteriaceae bacterium | reverse complement strand
TGGTGAAGCCGAAGGAGAAGATGTTCTGGTGGTACACGCACCTGGGGAACTTTATCGGCAGCTACATTGCGGCGTGGTCTGCGTTTAGCGTGGTGACGCTGCCGCGGATCTTCGGCAATCACCTGTGGCTATGGTTATGGCCGACGGCGGTGGGGGTTCCGGCGATTGTAATGACGACGGCGTACTACAAGCGGAAGTTTTCGGGCCGGGCGTCGGGTCCCAAGCGAGGTGCGGCAGCGGTTGCGTGAGGACAGCGGACGGCAAAGTCGTACGCTAGAGCATTTCTCCTGTTGCTGTGAGCCGGATAGGGTGTTGGAGTGCCGTTTTCATTGGGGAAAACGGCCATAGCATCTGTGTCTTCGGTGTACACCTACAGGAGAACTGCTCCAGGGGTCGAAACATCGCTGCGGTACCCTAAGTATCATGACTGGCCCCGCACGTTTGGCGCGCATGCCTCGACGACAGCCCGTACAGGCCCGCGCGGCGCAGACCGTTGACGCGATCTGCGAGGCCACCATGCAGCTCTTGCTCCGGCACGGCGCCGCGCAGCTCACCACGATTCGGGTGGCTGAGCGCGCGGGCGTGTCCGTCGGGACGCTGTACCAGTACTTCCCCAACAAGGAGGCGCTGCTGCATGCGCTTGTCGCGCAGCATCTTCGGCGCATCACGGAGGTTCTCAAAAAGGCCTGCAAACGCAATCATGGCAAGGCTCCCAAGCAGATGGTTGCGGGGTTTGTGCAGGCCTATGTGGCCGCCCAGCTCGAGCACCGGGATGCCGCGGGGATGATCTACCGGCTCGCCATGGAGATCGGTGCGGGGTCCACGATGGCTCAGGAGGGCCAGCTGGTGGTGGCGGAGATTGCTGCCATGTTTCGCTCGACCGCGGATCTCCCGGCAGCTGACATCGACCTGATCGCGTTTACCTTTTTCGGCGCCATCTCCGGAGCCACACGCGCGGCTCTTCACACATCCTCCCCAGCATCGACAATCGATGGTTGGGAGCGGCATCTTGAGCGCCTGGGGCAGGCCTACCTGGAGAGCTTTGCACTCTCTCCTGCACTGCCGCTGATGCACCCTGGAAGCGGGCCTGGAAGCGGGCCTGGAGGCGGCCCGACGAAGCTCCGCAAGCGCGGATAAACTCCCTCTGACTGGACTTTCGGCCCCTCGATCGGACCTAATCGCATTCGCTTTTGCCGGGAAGTAGCTCTGGGACAAAGGCCCAGTGTTTACGGGCTATTTCGCGTCTCGGACAAGGCCGACACCCACGGCTTATTCAGCTTTCGCCATAGACTCTCACGGACGCCGGGCGTAGAACCACCCTAGCGGGGAGAAGCTATCCCCGGCACGAAAAAAACGGGGTGAACGACCAAATGTCCGATCAGAAAATTTCTCTCAGTCCTCCCAAATCCAGACGGTTCTGCAGCAGGGCTGTTCTGGCCGTGGCGTCTGTGGCGCTGGCAACCGTGCCGGCAGCGCATATGTTCGCACAGTCTCAATCTTCCTCTGGCGAGTGGCCCTTCTGGGGCGGCGACCTCAACAACACTCACGCCGGGCTCCGGGAAACCATGGTCGGCACCGGCAATGCCCATCTCCTGCAGCAGAAATGGGTCTTCCAAACCGCCGGCGATGTCAGCGCCACACCCACGGTGAGCGATGGCTCAGTGTATGTGCCTGATTGGGGCGGCTACATCTACCGCATTAACGCCTCGACCGGCAAAGCCATCTGGAGCCACAAGGTCTCTGACTATACCGGCAACTCTGCTTCCTTGAGCCGCACCTCACCGGCGATCGGATCGCAGCAGATCGTCTTCGGCGACCAGGCCTCGGGCATGCTGATGTCCGTCGACAAGGGTACCGGCAACCTCTTGTGGAAGACCAACCTTGACACTTCCGTCGGCGCCGCGATCACCAACTCGCCGGTGATCGCGAACGGCCGGGTCTACGTCGGTACCACCTCCTTGCAGGAAGCCCTCGCGCTTCAGCCTGGATTTCAACTCACCTTTCGCGGCAGCGTCGTCGCGCTCGATCTTGCCACCGGCAATGTGCTCTGGCAGACCTACATGGTTCCCTCGGGCTACACTGGCGGCGCTGTCTGGGGAAGTAACTTCGTCGTAGACGAGCGCCGCCAGTCCTTGTTTGTGACGAGCGGCAACAACTACAGCGTGCCTCCGGCGGTAGCCACTTGCCTGGCGGGCGCGGGCACGAATGCGACGGCCAAACTGGCCTGCCTCGATCCGACGGACTACCTTGACGCCATGCTCTCGCTTGATCTGAACAGCGGCGCCGTCAAGTGGGCACGTCGGCTCGAAGGTCCGGATACATGGACGCTGTCTTGCGTCGTCAACGGCGCCGACGGCGTACCCTGCCCCACTCCCAGCGGCCCTGACTACGATTTCGGCAGCGGTCCCAATCTGTTCCAGGCGCAGGTGAACGGAAGGCGGATGGAGGCGATCGGCGCCGGGCAGAAGAGCGGCGTGTATTGGGCTCTGAACCCTGACACGGGCGACGTGCTCTGGGGAACCCAGGTTGGTCCGGGAGGCGATCTCGGCGGCATCGAATGGGGCTCCGCCACGGAAAACGGACGCATCTACACCGAGGTCGACAACGCCTACGACATCCCGTTCCTTCTGCAGCCCGCCGATACGAAGACCTGGAGCGCCGGTTCCTGGGCAGCTCTGGACGGAGGCACCGGAGCGGTTCTCTGGCAGGTCCCTGTGACGGGCCAGAACCCGTTTGATCCCACCAAACCGGCCAATGCCGTCGGTCAGATCACCGTTGCCAACGGTGTCTTCTACGCCGGCTCGCTCTCCGGCGACATGGTGGCCCTGGACGCGGCAAACGGCAACCTCTTGTGGAAGTTCGCCAGCGGCGGCTCCGTCATCAGTGGGCCATCGATCGTCAACGGAACGCTTTACTGGGGTTCCGGCTACAGTCACTACGGTATCGGCACCCCTAACAACAAGCTGTACGCCTTTTCCTTGCCGAACAACACCAACCCACCTCGCACCGGTGCACCGCATGGCGCAACCAGTGGCGGCGACACGGACTCGGTCGCGCGGCCCTAACCCAACGTTTGCCGGCACAGACGAGAACGGTCTGTCTGTGCCGGCTCATAGCGCAAAAAACGAGGGAGGAGCTTAGAAGCTCCTCCCTCGTTTTTGATTCATCTTGAGGCTAGTTGAATGCCGGTTCCGGCTGGTGCTTTTCCGCATACTCCTTGAGGTGGATAAGCAGGCCGCCCCAAAGTGTGTTGCAGGTCTTGATCTTCTCGTCGGTGTCTTCGAAGCCGTCGTGTTCAAGCTCGATAGCGGTCTTTCCCTCGCCCTTCTGCGCGAGCCGGAAGATCGCTTTTGTTCCCTTCGACTGGCCCGGACCTGCTGTGCATTGCCAGCTGACTTCGGTCTCCGGCTTCAGGGTGACCACCTTCCAGGAGAACGGACCTTCGTGCTTGGTGAACGAAAGGGTGAACTCGCCGTTTTCCTTGCTGGGATCGCCCTTCACTTCCTTGGTGTACCAGCCCTTGAGGCCCTCTGCGGTCGTGATAGCTTTGAACACTTCGTTGGAGGGAGCTTCAACGGTGGCTTTGTGCGCGGATTTTGTCATGACATATCTCCTTTTTCGGTAGGGGTAAGTTGGCGGCTTCGTGCTGACTGGAGCAGATCTCCTGTCCCTGTAAGCCGGATAGAGTGTTTGGAGTGCCGTTTTCATTGGCGAAAACGGCCATAGCATCTGTGTTCTCGGCGTACACCTACAGGAGATCTGCTCTAGGCCGAGTGAGAATTGGAGGCGACTAGGTGTCCCTGACCGTTTCGCTGTTCCTGCTGGTTGCTCTCCCTTTGCCGGACCTCGCCCTTGTCGGCGCCGTTCCAGCGCGAGAACAGGTCCTGGGCGAGTTCCACCCCAAGCAGATCGAGCGCACGATTGACTGTCTGATCGATCACCTCTTCGAGCGTCGTCGGGCGGTGATAGAAGGCTGGGACCGGCGGCATGACGATGGCTCCGATCTCGGTAACCTGGACGAGCAGGCGCAGATGTCCAAGATGCAAGGGAGTCTCGCGCACCAGGAGCACGAGCGGGCGCCGGTCCTTCAGCATCACATCGGCCGCGCGCAGCAGGAGGTTGTCGGAGTAGGACGTTGCAATGCCCGAGACTGTCTTCATCGAACACGGCGCGACGATCATGGCATGGGCGCGGAACGAGCCTGACGAGATGGAGGCGGCGATGTCGGCTGACTTGTAGTTCTTGAAGGCCAAAGCCTCCACTTGCTCGACCGACCACTCTGTTTCGAGCGGTATGGTGCGGCGAGCGGCGGGGCTAAGAACGAGATGCGTCTCGATCTCAGCGACACCTTGAAGAAGTTCCAACAGGCGAATGCCGTAGATGGCTCCACTCGCACCTGAAATCCCGACAACGATACGTTTTTTCATCTATGCCTCGCTGCTCTTGGTCCATTCTAAAAAGGTGACAGGAACGCCATCAGGGTCCTGGATCTGAAAGAGTCGCGCGCCCCAGGATGTCTCCGATGGCGCAGGGGCGGGAACGGTCAACGCTTTCCAGGCAGTCTGGATGTCTTCTACTTCGATGACGACGTGGACTCGCGAGCTTACATCCAGACGGAAAGGATCGCGCTCGCGGGCGTTGTCGAGGATCTCGAGACGGAGACCGCCGCCGAGATCGAAGCGACGGCCCCGGCCGTTGGCGCGATCCCAACCGGCGACGACAGGGAAGCCGAGTGACTCGCCGTAGAAGTTGGCGACGGTATCAAAGGCGTTGGTGGCGAAGGCGATGTAGCTCATGCAAAGGCCTCCACCGGCGTGAGGACTGGAGTGAGGACCGGCGTGAGGGCCGGCGCCTCTTTCTGACACCGCGGCAGAACCTCCTCGGTCAGCAGATGGAGATTCCGCTCCCAAGCCGCACGTTCGTCCTGGGCGTCGTAGCAGACGATGACCAGGTGACCGAAGCCACCGACCGCCGCGTCGAAGTCACGTATCCGGCGACTGACCGTCTCGGGGGAACCGACGAACCAAAGCCGGTCGCAGAGGTATTCAAGATCGATCGCTTCGTCCGGCACGGAAGGATGTTCTTTGAAGAGCGGACCAAGGCCAAGGCCCAGATAGAGGGGCAAGAGGAACTCTCTCCAGCAACGTCCCATCATGCCGTCGATGGCGCAGAGGCGCGCTTCCGCGTCGGTGGGCGCGACGTACACATCGCGGATAATTCGCCACTCTTGCCGGTCGGCCACACGCCCCGTCATGGCGGCGCCCGCTTCGACAGCCGTCCAGTGCGCGGCGGTTACGGCGGGGTCGGGGCTGATGCTCAGGCTCACCGGCAGATAGCCTTCCGCGCCGGCCAGCTTGTGGTTTGCCGAGCCAGGCGTAAGCGCCGCGATGGCGATGGGTGGGTGAGGACGCTGGTACGGCCGCATGTGGTAGCCGAGGCTCTCGAATGCCGAGTCGGTTCGACCCGTGCTCCAGAACTCTCCCTTGAAGTCCTGTGGGCCGTGCTTCCAAAGCGAAGTCATGATCTTTAGAGCTTCAAAGGTCATGCGACGATTGCGGCCGCCGCCGGTGTCGAGGCCGAAGATCTGATGATCCGTGGGCAGCGCGCTGATACCGACGCCCAGATTGTAGCGGCCCTTTGCCAGGTGGTCGAGATAGGCCACCCGATGCGCGAGCTCGACGGGATGGTGGTAGGGAAGCAGATGTCCAAGCGACCCGAGCCGTATGTTCGCGGTGCGCTCGAGTGCTTGCGCGATCAGGAGATCGGGCGCGGGACAGGGCTCCCACGCCGAGGTGAAATGTTCGCCGATCCAAGCCTCCGGGAACCCGGAGGAGTCGAGACGTCTCAACTCCTCCAGGTCCAGGGCTTGTCCCTCGCTTACCGTCCGCTCGGGCGGGTGCGAGGGCATAAGGAAAGCACCAAGTTTCATCACAGTTCCTTACGCTTGCGGCTTCTGTTCGGAGTACACGAAGTTGGTGTCGGAGAACACGTACGGGTAATCCGGCCGTTGGTCCGCGATGCGGCCGAGCTTGGGACGGAGCTGGCCGAAGGCGCGGTAGAGCGACCTGTAGTTCTGGCTGCTGAAGGTATTGACAATCTCGTTCCAGCTCCGTGGCTTCTCCCGAATCATCTTTTCCAGCTCAGCGGCGATCTCTTCATCGCTCATCTGCTTGGCCTTGGGATCGAATTTGAGCGGTTCCGCAACGGTGGCGGCGGAGTAGGAGAATGGATCGACCTTGCCCACCAGCGGGATGGTGCAGTCGAATCCAACCTTGGTCACGTCGTTGGGCGGATGATCCGCGTTGAGGCTGGGATCGAGCGGAAGCATATTCTGGCCGGGCATGACCATGATGCCGGTCGCCGGATTGAACCTCCACGCCTGCGCCCACTTCACGCGCTCATCGTTGTAGATGTCGACGTCCTCGTCAAACACATAGGCCGTCTTCGGCATCCACTGCCGGGAGCCGGTCAACATGATCCCGAGCGCCTGCTTGGCATCGCCGCCCGATCGGGTTTTGATGGAGCAATAGCCGATATTGGAGCAGCCGCCTTCGGGAAGGTACACATTCTGGACAAGAATGCCGGCCTTGTAGAGCGAGTTATACAGGTCGCCTTCGATCGCCGGCTGGAAGGCGAACATGTCCGTGCGACCAGGGTGCAGACCGCCGATGGTGGCGTATTGATAGATCGCATCCTTGCGGTAGGTGATGCAGTCCACCACGAAGCGATTGTTGTGCGGCAGACCACCGCCGTAGGTGCCGGTGTACTCGCCGTACGGACCTTCGTCGTGAGTCCAGCCTTCCGAGGTGATGATGTGACCTTCGAGGACGATCTCGGCGTTTGCGGGGATCGGCAGGTCGTTCGTCACGCCTTTGACCAGCTTTGCGGGCTCGCCGTAGTACCCACCCAGAACCGCCCAGTCATTGCTGTTGGGATTGCTCATCATGGAGGCGATCTTGTCGAGCGTCGGTCCACCGATCAGCACGGTGATGGGCATGTCTTTGCCCTTTGCCGCATAGTACTCGGCGGCGATGCGCGCGCGATGTGTCGCATTCCGCATATCGACGTTGGTCTCGTTCTTGGACCGGTACATGAACCGGTAGATGCCCTGATCGATGTCGCCCGTCTCCGGGTTGCGACTCACCACGTTGGTGTCGTTCAGGTAAGCGTTGCCGTCGTGAGGGTGATATTGAAACAGCGGAAACATCGTGAGATCGATATCGTCGCCTTTGATGATGACTTCGCGACAAGGAGCGTTATCGACCATCACCGGCTCAAAGCTCTTTTCGAACCGCTTGGCGATCTCCAAGCCGACCTGCTTCGGATCGCAGTCGAGCGCCAGGGCATACTGCGGTCTTACACCATAGCCGTTCGCATAGAAAGAAAACGGCGAGTCCTTGACCTTTTCCACCAGAACCGCCGTGTCGGGATTGTTCTCCATGATCATCGGGAGTTCATCGACACGCTTTTCTTCCTTGATGCGGACGACCAGGCCGGCCTTCTCCAGATCGGCAATATTTTCGCGTAAGCTTTGTTGTGGCATAAAGCACTCCTTGTCCGTTCGTTATCTTGCGTGGATGTTACAAAAGTCTCGATATCTGCTTCGAGTTGTCCTCTGGAGCTTCTCGGCCTGCTCCAGTAAATTCTGTCTAATCGCCGCGATGTGGCTTCTATGCTCTAGATGTCGAGCAAGACTTTGCGTCGCTTTAGATGTTAAGAAAGACTTTGCGTCGATAGAGCAAGCTGATAAGAAGCCAGCACACTCCGGTGAACGACAAGGCATAGAAGATAGAGCTAAGGCCCGGCGAAGCAATATGCGAAAAGGTATGATCGTAGATCAAACTGGTAATACTCTGCCCGTGAATCTTCAGTGAACTCATGCTGGTGCTGATCGCGTCCGCGAGAATGTAACTGGCCATCGCGTTTGTGCCAAATACCAGCAGAAGTATCCACGCCTTCCCTCTAACATTGAGTACATCCGCGACACAAAATAAGACAGCAAATACAAGCAAGGTCCAACCGCCTGCCCAAAGCACATAGGAACTAGTCCATAACTGCATATTTATGGGAAACGATTTATTCCATAAAGCTCCTGCCAGTAGGAATGCAAGCCCTGCAGCTACGATTCCTAATGCTTTCTGCCGAACTGTGTAGCTGGTCTCCAGCCACAATCCAAGCAACATGCCGATCAGGAAAGTTCCGATGGCAGGAGTTGTACTAAGCAGACCATCAGGATCGTAACTGCCGTTTAGAAGATGACCCGAAAACAAGCGCCGGTCACACCAGGCCGCTAGATTGCGGCTCGGGTCGAGCAGTGGAACGTCTCGGCCAGGCACACCGAAACCTGGGACTGGGACGAAGCGCATAAGAATCCAGTACCCAATGAGGCAAACGGCAAAGGCGCTGACAAGTACGAGAGGTCGCCGAAGATTGGGCCGGGTACCGAGGAGCAGAACACTGGAGATGGCGAGACACAAAGCGACTCTCTGTAACACGCCGAAGATATACATCGAATGCAGCGGCCGCAGGTAGAGGGCGTCCAGTCCAAGCCCGATTGCAAAGAGGTAAGATGCCCGCCACATGGAGCTACGGAAGAGGCTTGCCCGCGTGTGACCCTGAGCTTCGCTGCCGGTGTAGGCCATCATCACGCCTCTTCCGATCATGCACAGAAAGGCTGGAAAGACGAAGTCGGCCGGCGTGAAGCCGTTGTGCTTGGCGTGGTCTAGAAAGCCGAAAGCGATGCCGGCTTTTCCGGGATTATTCACGATCATGACGCCGCAGATCGTCACACCGGGCATAAGTTCGAGAGCGAGAAAACTGTTGGGCTTAGCTGAACGAGCCGGAATTGTGAGATCGGGCGAGTCATCGTCACCTTTGGGGGCAGGTTCCTTACTTCTGGCAGTTACACCCCGACGATCCTCTTCTGTGCTGCTGGTGGAGCTAGGCGCATGAGGAAGGGTAAGTGAGAACGCCGACCTCACGGGAGTGATCTTGCGAAACGTCGCAGGCCCAACTTGCACTGTCGAGTTAAGGGCCACTACTTCCAAGAGGAACTCCAGATAGGTTCTTGATGCCTGCTGACGTCGCTGCATTGTCCCCTTGTAAAGATGCACTGGAAGTGGGCGGAATAGAAGTACCGGGGAGGCAAAGCAAGTTTGCTTGGTGAGCAAGTGGCAGTGGACACAATTTCTGCAACTTTTTCCGTGTCGGTCACTCTTATGGCCGAACCGAAATGCCGTCGACTGATCGTCGCCAGTGCGATCTCGTTTTCCCCGTTCTTATGGCACTGGCGTCTGCTGCGCTTTAGTCTGTTGTATTAGGCACGCAGTAAGTGGACAGGGTGTGGGATGAAGACACGGACCAAGGGACCGAATGCTGCCGATGTGCGGCGCGTGCTCGAGGAGATGCAACGGCGTGAGGCGCAGATGGTCGATCGTATCCGCGGGCTCGTCGAGATCGAATCGCCGAGCAGCAGCAAAGCCGGCGTGGACCGAGTGCAGTCCCGGTTTGCGGAGTGGGCTTCCGCCTCCCGAGGCGAAGTTCACCGCCATGCTCATGCGGAGTTCGGCGATTCGCTTGAGGTGACGTTTGGGCAGCAGGGCAGCCGGCAACCGGCGCGGATGCTGCTCGGGCATCTCGATACGGTGTGGGGATTGGGAACGCTCGCAGAGATGCCGTTTCGCGTGACGGGCGACCGCATCCGTGGTCCTGGTGTGCTCGATATGAAGGCCGGTGTGGTGATGGCGCTGACGGCGATTGAGGTGCTTGGCGAGCTCAACCTCCTGAGCCGTCCTGTGTGCCTGCTCCTCCACGGAGACGAAGAGATTGGAAGCCCTGTGTCTCGACCCTTGACCGAAGCTGTGGCTCGGGGAGCGAGTGCGGTCTACGTCCTCGAGCCTGCACAAGGAGACGCGGGCGCCTACAAGACGGCACGCAAGGGCGTGGGTCGATACCATCTGGCCGTGACCGGCAAAGCTGCGCACAGCGGTGTCGACTTTGAAAGTGGGCGCAGCGCTGTCGTCGAGCTTGCCCGGCAGATCGAAGTGCTTCAATCGCACACCGATCTTGCGGCGGGAATCACCGTGAATCCGGGCGTTATCGGTGGAGGAACTTGCTCCAACGTCGTCGCCGCAGAGGCTTGGGTGGAGATCGACGTGCGGGTTCGACGGACACGGGATGCCGCCAGGCTCGATCGTGCGCTGCGCAGCTTGCGAGCCGTGGACAAGGGCTGCGCTCTGACCGTGAGTGGCGGCGTGAACCGGCCGCCGATGGAGCGCACGCCGGGAACGGTCGCCCTGTTTCGCCGTGCGCAGGCGTGTGCCGCTCTTCTGGGGATCGCGCTTGGGGAGGCTGCCACGGGCGGCGCCTCCGATGGAAACTTTACCTCTGCCCTGGGGATCCCAACGCTCGACGGCATGGGCGCTGTGGGGGGCGGAGCGCATGCACCCCACGAGTACCTGATGCGAGAGCACCTTGCACACCGCACCGCGTTGCTCGCTGCCATGCTGCTTTGAAGATACGACTTTGGCTCGTCAGCAACTGGTCTGGTTTCGCTTGTGGTCCGTGCGGAGACGTGACGGCAGGATGGTCGTACGGGGGGCACATCTCTTGCGAACGGGCTTCGCACTTACACTGGAGAGGAAAGCGCGAATCGGGTGTCGGTCGACCGGCTCACCACCAGGAGTTTTGTCCATGCAAGGTATCTCTATATCCAGACAGCCACGGATGACGCGACAGAAAGAAGCCATTGCCGCGGCTTTTGTCGCGGCAGATCGACCTCTCTCTCCTGACGAGGCCTACCTGGAAACGCAGAAGCAGGTGCCGGCTGTAAGCATCGCCACGGTCTATCGAAACATCAAGGCTTTTGTTGAGGATCAATGGCTCGTTCCCGTCGATCTACCGGGCCAGTCCACACGCTATGAGATCGCAGGCAAGGCCCATCACCACCACTTCCAATGTGACGGCTGCGGGAAGACATTTGAGCTCCATGGATGTGTCGTGCAGACAAAGCCAAAGTTGCCAAGAGGTTTCAAGGCCACTCGGCATGAGTTCTTTCTTTACGGAACCTGCTCCTTCTGCGCGTAGCTTTGTCGGACGCCAACCAGGGAGCGTGGGACGACATCAGGAGTAGCGAAGCGTTGATGCTATTGGATTCGTAATATCATCCAAGATGTGCCCGTTCTTCTCTTCCTCTTGCCGATTGCATCCACGCTCCTCGGCGGGTTTCTTGCCATCCGATTGCGACGGTTCATCACGCTTCTGATCGCTGTCGGTGCAGGTCTGCTGCTGGGCGCGGCGTTCCTGGATCTGCTTCCGGAAGCGATCGGCCTAGGCGTTCAAAATGGATTGAGCATATCCACCGTTCTCGGGATGATGCTGGTCTCGTACTTCCTCTTTTACGTCTTCGAGAACGGTCTGGACGCGCTTGCGCAACGCTGGCAAGCAGAGGGTCTGGAGCGGAGAATCATCGGTCGAGCCGGCGCCGGCATGCTGATCTTTCACAGCTTTCGGGATGGGTTGGCCATCGGCGCCGCCTATGCTGCCTCGCATACGGCCGGCTACGCCGTTGCACTCGGCATCGCGGCGCATGACTTGGGCGACGGCATGAACACCGTGATCCTTACCACCGGCGGGGAACGACCGAAGTCGTCGGACTACATCTTCTTGGCGGCGGATGCTGTCGCTCCCTGCGTTGGCGTGCTCTTCACGGTCTGGTTGCGATTTTCGCCCCTCAATTCCGTCTTCCTCCTGGTCTTGGCAGCCGGTTTCTTTCTGCACATGGCAACCGCGGACTTTCTTCCGGAGATCGAGCGATGTAAAACCTCGCGCGTCCAACTAGTGCCTTCCGTTCTGCTCGGCGCGCTTGTCATCTACGTCGCGAACCTCTTGCTCTCTCACTATCGTTGACCCCTTTAGCTCCTGATCTGTCCGATTCAGGACGTACTCGCCGGATGGTACTGATGGATGCTCTCGCTCTCGATCGTAACCGCCGCGCCTCTCTTGCAAGATATGGAAAGCTGTTGGGCATCCTGACGGTTTGCTGGGGTGTTGCGGAGGCGTCTCTGGCCCTGTGGAGCGCGGCCCAGACAGGCAGCATCTCGCTGGCGAGCTTCGGCTCGGACAGCGTGATCGAAGTGCTCTCTGCCCTGGCAGTCTGGTGGCGCATGTCGCACGAGATGAACCATGAGAAGCGACACCACGCGGAACGGACAAGTCTTAAAGTCACAGGCTTCTGCCTGCTCGGCCTGGCGACGTATGTACTCATCGACGCGTCCTTGCACCTTTACCGGCGGGACCACGCGACGGTAGGAAAACTCGGAATCGCAGTCACAGCCGCAGCCCTGGTCTCGATGCCCCTGCTTGCGCGCGAGAAGCGCCGGGTAGGCCAGGCACTTCTGAGCGGCGCTATGATGACGGACGCCAAACAGACGGACTTCTGCACATATCAGGCGGCCATCGTGCTGCTTGGGCTGCTCTGCCACTCGCTCTTCGGCATCGACTGGGCGGACGGTGTGGCCGCTCTGATTCTGGTGCCGATCCTGGTGCGCGCCGGTGTACTCGCCCTGCGCGGAGAACACTGCTGCGCTCACTAGGGACCACGCACCAGCAGGATCTCTGTCCTTCGATTAGACACTTGCACATCTATGCAAGTGTATGTATTCTGAATTTGTGAAGAGAACCGAACAGGCCGCCTGCACCACTCACGATCACAGTCGAGTCAGCGGGGCGATCCTGCCGGTCAACGAGGTTTGCGTGGAACGATGCGCTCGCATCTTCCGCGCGATGGGCGATCCGGCACGCCTCCGCCTCATTGCTCGACTCGCACAGGGTGCGTTTTGCGTTGGGGAACTGGCGACGGTGGAAGAGGAAACCATCGCCACGATCTCGCAGCGACTCCGCGTTTTACGTTCGGAAAACATTGTCTCTCGCAAGCGGGACGGAAAGCATGTGCTGTATTCGCTGGCCGATCAACACATGTCTGATCTCGTCCTAAACGGTCTGGCTCACGCTTCCGAGCAGCCCTTCCAATCGACTCCAAACCCGGATGTCCCATCCGCTCCGGTTGCATCCTGAAAGGAACAAAAAATATGAGCACCGCCCACGTTATTCACGAAGACCATACGCACGAGCACGGTTCCAACTGCGGTCACACCGAGATCCAGCACGACGGCCATACCGACTTTCTGCACGATGGCCACCTGCATCATCAGCATGCCGGCCACATCGACGAGCACACGGTGGAGGTGAGCTCCACGAATCCTGATACCTGCACCGACGGTCACGCCTGCACCGGCCACGATGCGAAGCACCTTCATGGCGCAGACTGCGGACACGAAGCCGTTCCGCATGGCGATCATACGGACTATCTGGTCGACGGCCACCTGCATCATCCGCATAACGGCCACTGCGACAACCATGGCGGTGTGCAAGTTATTCAGTAAGCATGCGTCGGAGATACCCAACGGCGAGAGCAGAAGCTCTCGCCGTTTTCGGCTTAAACGAGGATTTGCCAGTATGGCCGAGAAGATGGAGGTACGCCTGAGTCGAGGAAGACAGGTCCGGCTTTAGCCCTTCTACGTTACTTTCGTGCAGAAATCAGGTGCTACGGGCTAGTGCGCGAGGAGGAACACGCCGATACAGACAAAGACAGCGGCGAGCCATCGGCGGCGGTCGACGTTCTCGTGCAGGAAAAACTTTGCCGCGAACGCGTTGCCGATAAATGTCAGAGATGCAGACGCTGGTGCGGCCAAAGAGACATCCACGCGGGAAAGCGTGAAAAGGAGGGCAAAAAACGAGATCGCCATCGACAGGACGCCGAGCAGAAACAGGGGATTGGAGACGACGGCACGGATCGCGCCAAGGAGGCCGCTCTGTGCGCGAATCGCATCCAGATCACCGAGCCGGCGCATCGCCGCAGCGGTCAACACGTCGCCGCTAACTGCGGTCGCGGCGACCGACAGGATCGTCGTCCATGTGACGAGGGCACTGGCCGGAGGTGGCTGAGCGGCGATCAGAGCCGGCCTCCGTGGGTCTGCTTTAGAGAGCGATCCATGCGGGCAGGAGCAAGGCGACGGCTCAAGAGCAGATCTTGTCCCCGGCATCGGGCGCCGCATGTTCGGTCAGTGAGGGTCCGTTCGCAACAAATCCAACGCCACAGACGATCAGGAGGATTCCTAGCCAGCGCGAAAGACTGATGTGTTCGCCGAGCCAGAAGTGCGAAAGCAGAGCGACGACGACGTAGCCGAAGGCGGTCGCAGGGAGGACAAACGTCAGATCGGCCCAGGAGAGCGCCGAAAGATAGGAGGCAAAGAACCCGAGCAGGCAGACGATGCCGGCGATCACCCATGGATTGCGCAGAGCGCGCAGCAGCAAAAGGAGGTGCGAGGCCGAGACCGGGCCCACCTGACTCATCCCGTGCGAAAGAAGCGTGTCACCGACCGACGCGGTCAGCATCACCGCGAGCAGGACAAGGTAACGAGATGGCGTAAGCGTGTTCAGCATCCAGCTAGAGCGGTTCTCCTGTAGATGTATAGCGAAGACATAGGTCCTATGGCCGTCTTCGTCACTGAAAACGGCACTCCAACACTGTATCCGACTCACAGGGACAGGAGATCCGCTTCTAGAAGGAGACGTCGACCGGCTGAGTCACCTTGAGCACCGACTGATCGCCCGTGCGCTGTTTCCACGCGACCCGAATCGCCTCGATGCCGGCGGAGTTTTCAGGCGTCGGCGGGTGGTAAAGGATCAGGAGCCGAGATCGGATGCGGGCGGGCGCGCGCAGAGGCGCACCTCTCCGCGCCTTGAACTGCCATTGCCCGTAGATGTTCACCACGGAGAGACCAGAAGGAAATCGAGGCGTGACCTCCTTGTCCAGAAACTGTCGCCACTGGCTCTCGCTTACACCAACGCTCGGGGCATCGGCCGGTCCGAGGCCGAAGTAGAGCTTCGTCTCCACCCAGCCGTGCGCTTCCGCGGGATGGTTCGGATCACCGTCGAGGCTCGCGCTTGGGGAACTTTGCTGCGGCGGCGCCGGGGAGAGGGCCTGAGACATCGGCTCGCCGCGGGCGAGCAACGCGAAGATGGTCGCAACAAGGAGGAGGCGGGCGGGCAGTCGAATATGCGGCATGCGGTCCTGCTAGTTTATGCGCGAAGATGAGGCGGCCGGCACAGATCTGTGCAGACCGCCTCGCTTCTGAGATGACCCGAATTTAGGCGTTCATGCTGACGGATTCCTGCTGCTTCAGGGCGCTTTCAGCGGCCTTCAGGCGCGACGCCTTGTTGCGCTGTGCACGCAGCTTCATAAACGACCTGGCCTCTTCGTACAGCCGAGGAACGTCGCGGTTCACGATCGCCTTCCAGACGACGCGCGCCGCAGCCTTCGGACGGAAGTAGTACTCGTCGTAGAACTTGTGGACCATCTCCATCACGTATTCGGTCGGCAGGCCGGGGTACTCGATGTGAGCCATCTGGTGGCCGCCGTGGTCGGACATATTCTCGTTCGTGATGAACTTGTTTTTGGCCGCGAAATCGTAGAACTCGGTGCCGGGGTAGGCGTGCGCGATCGAGACCTGAATCGTCTCGCAGTCCAGCGTCTTGGCGAAGTCGATGGTGTTGCGGATCGACTGTTTCGTCTCGCCGGGCAGGCCAAGGATGAAGTCGGCGTGGATGACGAGACCGAGGTCGTGGCAGTCCTTGACGAAGTCGCGCGCGCGCTCAACCGTTGCACCCTTCTTGATGTTCTTGAGGATCTGCGGGTCGCCGGACTCGAAGCCCACGATCAGCAAGCGGCAGCCGGCGTCCTTCATCGCCTTCAAGGTCTCGCGATCGGTCGTCACGCGCGATGTGCAGGACCAGGTAAGGCCGATCGGCTTCAGCTTGGCGCAAAGCTCGACCGTGCGCGCCTTCTGGATGTTGAAGGTGTCGTCGTCAAAGAAGAACTCCTTGACGTGCGGAAACAGCTTCTTCGCGTGCGCCATCTCGGCCGCGACATCATCGGTCGACCGCTTGCGCCAGGCGTGACCCGAAAGCGTCTGCGGCCACAGGCAAAAGGTGCACTGGGCCGGGCATCCGCGCGTCGAGTAGAGCGCCACGTACGGATGGAGGAGAAACGGCACGTTGTACTTGGTCACATCCATGTCGCGCGCGTAGATGTCCGTCACCCACGGCATCGCGTCGAGATCTTCCACCTGCGGCCGGTCCGGATTGTGCTGGATGGCGCCGGACGCGTCCTTGTAGGAGATGCCGAGGATCTCGGAGATCGGCTTGCCCTGGGCAAACTCCACGACAGAAAAGTCAAACTCGCGGCGGCAGATGAAGTCGATCACCTCGCACTCGTTCAGGGCGCGGTCTGGGTCGGTGGTGACCGGAGGTCCAACAAAGGCAATCTTGATCCCTGGATTGGCCGACTTGACGGCGCGCGCCAGAGCGTGGTCCCCGGTCCAGCCGACCGTCGATGTAAACAGCACCAGAAACTCATACGACTTTGCAATCTCGATCGTCTCGTCCGCCGAAACGTGGTGCGGCGGAGCATCGAGCAGACGCGAACCTTCGAGCATGCCGGCCGGATAGGCGAGCCACACGGGATACCAGTAGGACTCGATCTCGCGGGTCGCGGGCCAACGGGAGCTGGCGCCGCCATCGAAGTTTTCAAAGGAGGGAGGGTTCAGAAGCAATGTCTTCAAGGGTGCCATGTGTCTCTAAGTTTACCATTTTGCAACGGGTTCTGGAGCGGGTCTGGGTAGCGAGACGGAGTCTGCCGGTAGGTTTGGAGCGGATCCAAAGCGCACTGTGAACTGTGCAAACTTCTGCGGCCGACGCTAACAGCCATGCGTCCTTAAGGCAGCAGCGCCGCCGATTTGAGCCAGGGCTCGAGTTGGCCGGTCTGGCGCAAGAGATTGATCTGCACCTGCTGCATCTGGTAGCGAGCGTCGATCAGGGCCAGAGCTCGTTCCCGCTCGGCAATGCGGGCGTTTTGCTCGTCTTTGGGGGTCATGGGAGCGCCGTTCGGCCCGGCTGCCGCAGCGTTCAGCTGCACCAGGAGCACGTCAATCTGCTGTTGGGCAAGCTGCTGATCGAGTTCGGCAACTTCGGCGCGAGCGGCGAGTTCGACCAGCGACCGCCGCGTGCGGAGCCGTCCATCCAGGAACTGATCGCGAATCACCTCCGCGTCCTGCTGTGCGTGCGCGGCGTCGGCTGCGGTCTCTCGCGCCCGCGCCTTGTGGACGGCGTCGACCACAGGCAGGCTGATCTGAATGCCGATCGCAGCGGCGTTGAATTGAAATTCGAGCTGGTTTCCCGCGGCGTCGCGCCGGCCGTAGTACTCCTGATAGTTGTTGAAGTTACTGAAGCGGTTGTACGCAGCGGCAAACGCGACCTGTGGACGCCTGACGTAGCGTGCGTCGCCAAAGGCCTGCTGCAGCTTCGATCGTGCGTTGGCAAACGCGGCTTGAACAGCCGGAGAGGTCGGCTCCGATCCACGCGCCGAGGTCTCCTGGGCCGATTCTGATTCCGACGAGACGCTTGGCAGCTTCACCGGTGCGGTGGTCAGACCCGCTGCGGGCAGCCCCGTCAGCCGGGCAAGGTGCCCCGCGTCGACGGCGGCATCGTCCTCGGCCCGCAGCAGCGCCAGATGAATCTGCGCCGCGGTCAGCTTGGCCGTGGTGAGACCGATGGCCGTGTCTTCGCCGGCTGCGAGGCGATCGTTGACGATGCCGACCAGACGGCTGGCAAATTCACTCTCCTGCCGAAGCGCCAGCTGGCGATCCTGGTCACGGGTCAGCGCGATATGCGTCAACGCCGCGTCCTCGGCAACAGCCTGACGGACGTCCATCAATCCCAGGTTGGCGCCCTCGAGACCGGCGCGTGCTGCCCGGATGTAGTCCTTTTGCGAGTACGAAAAGAGCAGGCTCTGCGATTGAAAGTTGAAGATCGTCGGCTGTCCTAGCGGAAATCCATACGAGTATCCAAGGCCGGATCCGCCCACAAGCGTCGGGATGTACACGTCGCGCGTCTCGGCCAGCACCGCCCTCGCCTTGTTGACGTCGGCCTCGGCGGACCGGACCCGCGGACTGTTGCGCAGCGCCAGGTCGACCGCCGTGGTGAGCGTGATCTGTGCGTGCCCCAGAGCTGTCCCGAGACCGGCGAAAGCGGCTATCTGAAAGAGGCGCAACCACATGCGCGGAATGCGCGGACGTTCAATCATGCGTGCAGATGTGCTCCTGCTCCTGCTCCGTGTTCCGTCGGGACGATCTGCTGCCAATCGGACGCGGCTTCAGACCATGGTAGCTTGCGAGGCGACGACGCGTTGCTGCTAGCGCGGGCGCGTGCCGGAGGGAAGGCTGGAGCCAGGCTGGCTGCGGCAGCGTACTCCCGACCGGCGGCCGCGCGGTCGCCGGATTGGGTAAGCAGATCGCCAAGTTGCAGGTGCACTTTGAAGGCCGGCGCCGCATCGGACTTCGCCGGCGAACTGAGGTACTCCCGCAGAGCGCGAGCGGCCAGTTGCGGCGATCGCCCGGCCTGGATAAGCGTCCCGGCGGCGTCGACCAGGGCGGCATCGTGGGCGCGATCCGATTCGATCGCCGACGTCAGGACGGGGACTGCCTCGTCCACGCGGTTGTGCTGCACCAGAAAGAAGCCAAGATCCACGAGCGCTTCGGGCGATCGTCCGGCGAGGCGCAGCTCGGCTTCGGCGCCTTTCAGGTCTCCTGCCTTCTCCACGATGCGAGCGAGCAGCTGGTGGCCGCGCCGGGGAGACTGCCCCATGATCCGCGGAACAAGGGCGCGCGCCTTGTCCAGACCACCCCCGACGATCGATGGAGCGTTGACGTAGAACTCACCGAGATCGCTCAGCGCCGGGAGGTTCGCACCGTTGATCGCGACCGCAGTCTCAAACGAGATGCGCGCCTTTCGCGCCAGCGCAAACGCACTGAGGGGGTTGGCTTTTGCCGCCTTTTGGCCTTGGGCACGCCCCAGCCACAGGTAGATGTCGCTTGCCCGATCGGCGGCGGCGGCGGCTTCGCACTGCTCGATCGCCCGGTCCGACATCTCCTGCGCGTAAAACACGCGGCAAAGCAGGAGGTGCGCCGACGGGTCGGCGGGATTCTGGGCTAACGTCGCCTGCCCCATCCGTGTCGCGTCCTCCATGCGGCCGTCCAGCAAAGCACGTTCCGCGGATGCGTTTTCGGCGTGGAGACTGCCGCACAGAAGCGCGGCAGAGGCGACAAACACCGCGAGTCTCGGCCGGATTTGCTGCTGTGCGCGGATCATTCGATGGGCTTCACCCGGAGCCCGTTGGTGAGGTCGCGATTGCTGGTGGCGTTCAAGGCGACGGTGTCCTTTTCGGTCAAGCCGGACGTGATCTCGACGCGTGTCAGATTGACCACACCCACGCCGACCTGGGTCCGCACAAGCTTGCGCCCAATGACGCGAAAGACATAGTTGACGCCGCCGTCGATATGGAGGGCCTCGCGCGGGATGCTGAGGACGTTGAACCTCTGCGACGTTGTCACCGTGACCGTGACGTTGGTGTTGGGCAAGAGATCGCCATGGGCGTCGTCCACGGTAACGATGCACTCGCCCACGCTGCGCGTGCCGTAGGTGATGACGGTCGTCGGCGCGATGTCGATGTGGCCGTGCCAGACCAGCCCGGGCTTGGCGTCCCAGACGATCTTGACTGCCTGGCCCGCCGCCAGCCGGCCGATCTCCGGTTCATCGAAGTACGCGCGCACCTGGATCTGATTCAGGTCGGCGAGATCGAGCAGAGTCTCGCCCGCCGGAACGAAGTCGTAGGCATTCACTGGAACCGCGTAGACGGTCCCGGTAAACGGTGCTCGGACGTTCTGATTGTTGTAGCCTGCCTGTGCGGCGCTTACCGCGGCGCGGGCATCGGCTAGCTGTGCCTCGGCCCGGCGCCGATCGGTCGTCGCAAAGCGCCCGGTCGACCTTTGTTGCGCGCTCTGAAGCGTGCTGTTGGCGAGATCGAGACGCTGCTGCGCGCCGGCGATCTCGCCCGTCGAGGCGGCGCCTTTGGCTTGCAGCTGCTTCAGCGAGGCCAGGCTCTGCGCGGCCTGCCCCTGTGCAAGCTGCGCGCGGGCAAGTTCGCCGGAGCTCCCAATGCGCTCCTCCTGGCTGCCGCCGTGCTGAATATCGTTCAAAGTTGCTTCAGCCGTCCGAAGCGACAGATTGGATGCCGCCAGGCGCGACACCGCCTCGGAGTCGTCGAGCTTCAGGAGAAGCTCGCCCGCCTTGACGTTCTGCCCGATCCCGACATACACCTTCTTCACAATGCCCGGGCCGGAAGCGTGCGCCTGAAACTCACGGATGGGCTCCACCTTGCCGTTGGTCGAGACCGAGCTGATCAGATTCTCCCGCGTCACCGGCGAAACCCGCACCTCCACATCCGGCTCGGTGAGCGACCGAATGTAAAAGATCGCGGCGATCGCCAGAACCAGGACCAGACTCCACCGGAGCAGGGACGATCTACGTTTTGTCTCGACGATGGTTGCGGTAGGCATAGGAAAGAAGTCGTAGTCTATAAGACGCACGCGTTCGCAAAACGAAGCAGAGATGCGGCTTAGGCGCCGTCCCTAATCCGGATTTGGGACTGGACCCGGACGCTCGGAGGTCTGAAGATCCACGATCTCGAGCTCCAGGCCGGAGAACCACTGGTCCGATCGAGGTCGCAGGCGGTAGAGGACGTCGACCACCGAACCGGCGCCCAGGGCGAGCTCAGAGGCGCGCGTCGGCCAGTGCACGGACCGAGGTTGGCCGGGCCGCGACCAGGCGATGGCCTGAATGGCCGGTCCACCCGAGGCGGAGGTCAGCTGCAGGCAGAGGTGGAGATCCTTGATCAGCCGAACCGGTCCGCTCAGCGTCAGCCCGCGCGTCATAAAGGTCGGTTCAGGATGCGCGTTGCCGAAGGGGGCACACCGCGCCAGCCACTCGGCAAGCTCGCCCGAGAGCGCGTCCGGCAGAACCTCAGCGTCCGCCAACCTCGGCGGCCGGAGCACAGGCCCGGTAAGGATCGCGGCGCCGTGCTCCCGTAGACGATCGCGCAAGAGACCGACGTGCTCGGACCGGAGCGAGAAGCCGACGGCGTGGGCGTGGCCTCCGAAGCGATGGAACAGCGTCGCGGCGGGGGCCTGATCGCATGCCCCGGCGTGCGCGGCGGCCAGGGCGTCGAGCAGGTGAAATCCGGGGACCGACCGGCCGGAGCCGTGCGCCGCTCCATCCTGATGGGTGAGCACGAGCGCGGGTCGCGCCGTCCGGTCAACCACTCGCGACGCCAGGATCCCCAGGACGCCGCGATGCCAGTCCGGGTGGTCGAGAACCAGCGTCTCCGCCGGGTACTCGCCCGATGTCCCGTCGACCAGCGTCCGCAGATGCTCTTCGATCGCGTCGAGAGCTTCGCGTTCGGTCGTGCGCCGGTCCTGGTTCAGACCGTCGAGCTTGGCGGCGAGCTCCTCCGCACGCTCCGGCGAGCGGGTAAGAAACAGCTCGATGACATCATCCGCAACGTCCATCCGACCCGCGGCATTGATGCGCGGAGCGATGCGAAATCCAACCTCCGCGCTGGTGGGCGCACGATCCGGCGGCAGATCGGCCACGCGCATCAGGGCTCGCAGACCCGGCTGGACCGGATGCGCCAGTTCACGCAAACCCAGCGACGCCAAGACGCGGTTCTCCCCTGTCAGCGGAACCGCGTCCGCGACCGTGGCGATCGCGACCAGCTTCAAGAAGCTCGGCAAGATCCGCGTGTTCAGATGACGGACCGCGGCCGCCGCGTCCGGCTGAGCTCGCGCATGCGCCAGCAGAAGAGCATGCGCGAGCTTGAACGCGACCGCCGCCCCACACAGGCTTTTAGAGGGATACGGGCACCCCGGCTGGCTCGGGTTGAGCACGGCAACCGCCTCCGGAACGCCCGCCATGCCGTCCGGAAGGTGGTGGTCGGTGACGATCAGGTCCATGCCAAGCGACCTCGCCTCGGCCGCCGCCGCAAACGCCCGAATCCCCGTGTCGACCGAGATGACCAGACGTATGCCCGCCGTAGCCGCCTCGGCGAGCCGGCCCGCCTGCATCCCATACCCCTCACGAATGCGGTGCGGAACGTGCCAGGTCACCAGGGTCGGCTCGCCCGGCACAGCCATCCGGTCGATCGCGGTCTTCAGCAAGACGGTTGCGGTGGTGCCGTCGACGTCGTAGTCGCCATAGATAAGGATGGGCTCGCGATCGCGGACGGCGCTCTGGATGCGATCGACCGCCTCCTTCATCCCCAGCATCCGGTCCGGCGCGTGGAGATGGTCGATCGACGGATGGAAGAAGGCCTCGGCTTCCGCCGCCGACCCGATGCCTCGCGAGACAAGGAGGTGAGCGATCGCGGTCGGACATCCCAGATGCGCAGCCAGGCTCCGGACGAGCTCAGGATCGGCCGAGGTCACCACCCAGATCTTTCGGTCGGGCGCTGGGTTCCGGTCGAGTGGCGCGTTCCGGTCGGGCGGTGCGTTCAGGTCGGGCAAGGTTCGGGGTCCATCGCCGCCGCTCAGCATCCCCGGCGAGACTTAGGAAAGGAACAGCTATTCGTCGTCGCGATCGTCCGCGACCAGGCCACCCAGCTCCGAGACGGCTTCCATCAGGTCCTGAAATCGGTCGTACCACTCGGTCGCCGTCTCAAAGACAAACATCACGCCCTGGTGCGCGAATCCGAGCTGCAGATATCCGATCTTGCCGACATGATTCACCAGGTACTCGGCATCGTCGATCTCCGGCGCGGCGTCGTCCGAAAAGCTCCCCTCGCGGATCTGCTCCAGCAGAATCGCAATGTCCGACTTCTCCAGGATGACCTCGCTCATGGTCAGAAAGATGGCGCCGGACGCCTTTGCGTGTTCCACAAAATCCTTCCAGCTGTCCGGTGTCTCCTCTTCATAGACCACCGTCGGGACCTCTTCGGTGACGTAGGCAGGAACGCGGCGCATGCCGTGGCCGGCGATAAAGGCCACCATGTCGTCTTTCAGCGTGATGAGATTGTCAGCGAGCATGAGGGTTTTATTTTCGCAGAAAGCGCCGGGCAGTGCACAAGGTAAGTTTAGAGCACGCATGCCGGAGGTACCCAGAACCTTCGTCCCGAGCCGGGCTCAGGGTTCTCGAAAGCCACGCTCCGGGTTCTCCAAAGCCACGCTCCGGGACCTTCAGGGATGGAGTAAGCCGCTCCGTTTCAGAGTGATATAGTCAGGAAGAGCCATGATTTTTTCCAGGGATTATGTTGGGTATCTTGCGCGCCAGACGGCAAAATACCTCGTCGACGCCAAGATGATCGAGACCGCGAAGCCGGCCTTGGTGAACGATCGATTGACCGCGGCGATGACCGAAGAGCTTTCGCTCGAGGACAGGATCAACGACGAGGTTCGCGTCATCCTCGAAGCCATCCAGGACGAGATGCACAAGGGCGGCGTCTCCTACCCGGAGATGTTCAAAAAAGTCAAAATGAAGCTCGTCGCGCAGTACAAGGCGGTGTTGTGAGAATCTCGCGCGACAAGCTGAACAAGCTCGCCCACACGGTCGCGGACACCCTGGCGGAGATCCCCGAGGTCGACTTCAAGGAGGACCGCAACACCATCCGGCAGGAGGCGCGCAAGGCGCTCGAAAAGCTGCTGATGGACGAGTTGAAGATCGATCAGGCCGCCCGCCTGAAGATCTCGGCCCAACGCAAGATCATCCTCGAAGGCTCCCAGGAGTGGGACATCCTCTATCGCAAGTACTACAATGACGAGGTCAAAAAGCTCGGTCTGTAGGCGACGGAGCCCGGCTTGTAGGTCATCAAGCCGGGCTGTAGACGGATGCCTTTAGACCTGAGTCTTTAGACCTGATCGGGTCAGTGGCCGCCTATTCGATTCAAGCTCCGACAACCTCCCTACTGCCCCGTGTAGTAGCCGTCGCGCGTCTGGATATAGAGGTTCTTCTCCTTGGGCACCGTCACTTCGACGCGATGATACCCTTCGGCAGCGGCGCTCGCGTCCGGCGTGTACCCCAGACGGTACTGCGACCGCAGCTCCTCGGCAATCTGTTTATAGATACTGTCCACCGGCTGCTTTTTGGTCACCTCGAAGACCCGCCCGCCCGTCTCGCCGGCGATCTTCTCTAGGATCTTCTTGCCGTCGACCCGGCTCTCTTGACCTCCGCCGCCGCCACGCGGAGCTCCGCCGCCACCCCCGCTCCGCCCCCCGCCGGGATACCCGCCGCCACCTCCAGGAAAGCCGATCCCGCCACGGCTTCCTCCTCCTCCGCCGCCGCCACCCGGGTACCCGCCACCACCGCGGTTGCCGGCATAGTGCTGTCCCTCTTCCCCCTTGAAGTAAATCGCATAAACGATGGTGTCGGCGCGCTGTGCGGCCTCGATCGAGCGCGTCAGCGACTCCCTGGACCCGTTGTCCACGCCGTCCGACAGAAGGATCAGCGCCTTGCGGCCGTGCTGCTTGCTCATCAATTCGTCCGCGCTCAGAAACAAGGCGTCGTACAGCGTCGTTCCGCCACCGTGACGAGCTCCGCCGGCCGACCGCCCCTGACGATCGCTGCCGCGGGTTGTGTCCGAGGTTTGATCCGGGTCGGAGTCGGTCGTTTGCGCCGAACGCGGGCTCGGCGTGTCCAGCTCCTGGAGCGCCGCCTGAAGCTTTGGACGGGACGGCGTCAGATCCTGCAGGAGCTCCGTCCCGCGGCTGAACTGGATCACAAACGCCTGATCCGGCGCTCGACCGGCCGGCGCCGTCAGCATCGTATCCAGGAACGCCGAACTGGCCGTGCGCTCCTCGTCGAGGACGTTGCGCTGCGACAGGCTCGTGTCGACCAGCAGACCAAGCGACAGCGGGAGGTCCGTGTCGCGATCGAAGTACCGGATCACCTGCGGCTTCTCATCGACGAGGAGGCTGAAGTCCGCCTTGGTCAGGTTCTGGATCAGAGCTCCCTTTTTGTCGCGAACCACCACGGGCAGATTAACCAGGCGAGCTTCAACCGAAAGTGTGGTGGTCTGCCCGGCCGGTTTGTTGGAATCCGCCTTTCCCGCGGGCGGAGAGTTCGTCTGAGCTCGGGCCGCCCACACCGTCGAGAGAACGAGCGACACAGCCAGAGGTCGGACAGCAGCGGACAGCTTAGTTCCGCCCTCTAGAGGCAGAGTGGATCGAAGTTTCAGAGTAAACATAGGAGGTTAGACGGTCCGGAGCGGCCCTCGTCTTCCCAGCGGCGCAGAGGTGTACGTCCACCGCGGCTGCCTGATATAGTCTTTTAATATCCGCTCTGGTCACAAACGGGTTCGGTCCGTCTCCAGCAGCCTGCGCGGCTGTGCACTCCGATGTGGCGTTATGGTGTAACTGGTTAACACGTCGCCCTCTCAAGGCGAAGAGTCCGGGTTCGAGCCCCGGTAACGCTACCAACTCAGACCGATGTACCCCTCCTCAACTCAAAAGCTAATCCAGTTCTCATTCAGGTCCTCTGGCATGCTCCTCTGCGTCCCAAACCGACTAACTGCGAGCTTGGTTCTCGCCCGCATTACTGCGGTTCAGGACGGCGACTTCCAGAAGTAACCTGCGGGAAGCCCCTTTGACCACCAGCACGCGAGCATTACCGAAACTAGGGTCACGAGCGAAGATTGAGAGGGAAAATCTTTACCCAGAGTAGGATCTGCTTGCATCTGTAAAGGTTAACCGTTCCCCCCAGATGGACAACTCCGTTCGGAAAAGTGTGCAAGAACAGGACAGACTTGAAGTCAAAGTGAGATCTGCCGATAACCAAAGGTAGAAGCAGGGGATTGTCCATGCTCCAAAGGCTTTGGCCAGCAAATTGCAACTTTACTCGAGCAGACCGGGAAACGATCCCGGCCCTGAGCACACCATGAGTCGCATCCAAACCAGATCTCTTGTCGTACCTCCTACTATGACCAACTCCCGCCCCAGGTCTACTGTATCCATGTCTGCTGTGCCCAGGTCTGCTCTTGCGATCGTTCTCTTTCTGCTAGGGGTGGTGTGTGCCTCCGCCCAGAACTCCGGAACCAGCGCTTCTGCCCCCAGTGCTTCTGTGCGGCCGCCTCTGGTTCGCCCGCTAGATGCAAGTCCGGATTATGTTCTCGGACCGGGCGATCAGGTCGTCCTTCACGTCCAGGATATGGACGAGATCTCCGACAAGCCGCTCCGCATCGACCCAAACGGCTTTCTTGATCTTCCGCTCGCCGGCCGTATCAACGTAGGCGGCATGACCATCGAGCAGTTCAAACAGGAGTTGGCCACTAAGCTGCGGCGCTACATTACATCGCCGCAGATCTCGGTCAATCTCACCGACGACCAGAGCCGTCCGGTCTCCGTTATCGGCGAGGTGAACACGCCGGGAGTGCATCAGTTACAGGGACCAAAGCGCCTGATCGAGGTCATCTCTATGGCCGGCGGTCTCCGCGAAGATGCCGGATCCGATCTGATCCTTACACGAGAGGTACGCTGGGGAACGCTTCCGCTGCCCGGAGCAACCACGGACCCAACCGGGCAGTACAGCACGGCGCGCCTCCCTCTCCAAAGGCTCATCGGCGGCAGAAATCCGTCGGAAAACATCCTCGTTCAGCCCAACGATGTGCTCTCCGTGCCAAAGGCCGAAATCATCTACGTTGTCGGCAACGTCAAACGTTCCGGGGGCTACCCTTTGACCTCGCACGAGCAGGCAATGTCGCTGGTGCAGGCAGTCTCGCTCGCCCAGGGTCTCGACCGCGATGCAGCCCCTCGCAAAGCACGCATCATCCGACCCGTGCCCGGCCCGGCCGGGGAGACCGGCAAGGTTGACCAGATTCCGGTCGACATCCAGAAGATCTTTGACGGAAAGGCCCCTGACGTGCAGCTCCATGCCAACGACGTCCTCTTTGTTCCGAACAGTTCCGCAAAATCGACCGGCCGCCGCGCCGCCGAGGCAGCTCTGCAAGTGGCAACAGGCGTCGCCATCTACGCTCGGTAACGGTCGGTATTCTCGAATCAAAAAACGTGCCTCAAAAGCTATACCGCAATCTGCAGCACTCTAGTTGCCACTTTCCCAGGACCAGGTGATACACAATGGAGGACAACTCCTTGAACGGACGCAGCTTCGGATCGCCAGTACGTCTGCCGATGTATGGGGGGCGCGACAACACGGCGGAGATCGACCCGAGACACTTCTACCCCATCCCGGCGCAACGCTCGCCCGAGGTCGGCCCTGAGGAGAACCTCCTCCTCGAGTACCTCCGGATCCTCCTCCGGCGGCGGTGGGTGCTGCTTCTGTTTGCCCTTGCCGGAGGCCTCCTCGCGCTTCTTCTTACGTTTGACACGCTTCCCGTCTACCGCGCCCGGACCTCGCTCGACATCCAGAACATCAACGGCGACTTCATGAATATGCGCGCCGTCTCCGCCACAGGCCAGAGCGCGGATAACTCAGACTCGTACGTCCAGACTCAGATCAAGCTCCTGCAGAGCGACGCCCTCATCGAGCGGACCGTGCGCAAGCTCGAAGCCGAACCTCATCCGGCTTCCATCGACCGCGACGACCTTCTCTCCCGCATCAAGATGGCGCTCCACATCCCTACGGACAAGCTCAGTTATCAGGCACTTGTCTACAACGCCGCAAAGGGCGTAAAGGTGAAGCCACTCGGCATGACGCGTCTCGTCGAGGTCACGTGCGACTCCTGGAACGCGCAGTTTTCAGCAAAGTTCTGCAACACCCTGACCAGCGAGTTCCAGGAAGAAGACCTTGAGACGCGAACCGCGGAGGCGCAGAAAACCAGCGAGTGGCTGACACGGCAGCTCGCGGACGTGCGACAGAAGGCTGAAGAATCGCAGCGCAAACTCGTGGACGCTACCGGTGGCAATGGCCTGGTTCTCAGCCAGGAGAACACCAGCGTCTCTGAAGATCGACTGCGCCAGATGCAGTCCGAGCTCCTGAAGGCTCAGGCAGATCGCATGGCCAAGGAGGCCCAGTCCATGATCGCGTCCTCGGCCGCCTCCGATTCGCTCCCAAACGTACTCGATAGTCCTGCATATCGCGAGCAGCAGGCCAAACTCGCCGAACTTCGCGGTCGCGTCGCGGAACTGGTGCCGCCGCTTACCGAGGAAAACCCCAAGGTCGTTCACCTCCGCAGTGAGATCCGCGAGGTCGAGGCGAATCTCGCTCGAGAACGCGCGACCATGATGAGCCGGATGCAGAACGAGTATGATTCGGCCCGGCATCGCGAGGCTCTCCTCTCCTCCGCCTACCATTCGGAAGAGAGAAATGTTTCGACCGAACTCGGCCGCACCAGCCAGGTCAACCTGCTTCGGAAGGAAGTGGAAAGCGAACAGAACCTCTACCAGACGCTCCTGCAACGCGCCAAGGAAGCCGGTTTCGCGTCGGCGATGCAGATGACGACCACGCGCGTGGTCGACGCCGCCCGCGCTCCCAAGGTTCCCGTGTCCCCCCGACGCGGCAGCTCAGCAGGCGTCGGTGTGCTCTTCGGTTCGCTCTTTGGTCTGGGGTTTGTCTTCTTCAAGGAGCGCACATCGGAGGTCTTCCGATCGCCGGGTGACGTGGAGCGCCACCTCCATGTTCAGGAGCTGGGCGTGATTCCGTCGTCACGGTCCGAACGCCGCCCCGCGCTCGGCGCGTCGCTCTCCGGCTCGCTCGCGCTCCTCGGAGATCGATCTCTCGCCGGCGGAGCGATCGGGTCGGGGGATGGCGACCAGCCCGCAAGTATCGCGCATTGGAACGACAACTTCTCCGTGGTTGCAGAGGCGTACCGGAGCGCGACCTACTCCATCCTGCTCGCAAGCGGTGCGAGCGACCGGGCAAAGACGTATGTTGTATCGAGCCCCAACGCCAGCGAGGGAAAGACGACCGTGGTCTCCAATCTGGGAGTCGCCCTGAGCCAATCCAAGCGCCGTGTCGTCCTTGTGGACGGCGATCTGCGCAAACCCGGTCTCCATCGGGCGCTTGGCATCAAGAACCATGCCGGTCTGCGCGATATCCTGCGCGGCGAGATCGATGTCAGCAAAGCTCCGCTTGAAACTTTCCTGACCCGCACCAACATCCCTAACCTCTCCATTGTTCCCTGCGGCAACGGACGCGAGGAGGTCGTCGAACTGCTCCACGCGCCGGAGCTGACTACCCTCATCGACCGGCTTTCGCGCGAGTTCGACATCATCCTCATCGACACGCCGCCCATGCTTCACATGGCTGACGCACGTATCCTGGCCGGGCACGCGGATGGAGTCATTCTGGTCTTTCGCGCACGGGTCACCAATCGGGATCAGGCCACAACCGCGCGGTACCTCTTTGAGCACGACGGTGTCCGTCTGATTGGGACCATTCTGAACGACTTCGACCCGGTCAAAGAAGGTCGTGGAAGCTATTACTCCTCCTACTACCGTTACAAGCGCCAAGCAGAGGAACGCGACATCGAGGTCGAGCCGAGCGAACCAACAGCGTCCGCCGGAAGCGTGCGCCAGAAGCAGGATCAGACATCGGAAGAGCATGAGGAGACTGCGGTTTAGCCATGAACTCCGCCGTTCTCCCAAAGAACTCTTCGGCTGAGCCAGATCTCTTGCCGGAGACTCCGGCGGGAACGCCCGCCGGATCGAGCCCCGCAGAGACCTTGACGTTACCGCTGGATGCGGAGATCGGCTCGGCTAGTTCGGCCGGTTCGGCCGGTTCGCCCCGCTCTCGATCGGACGACCTCCGGCCTGGCGTCCCCCGACACGTGACAAAGCACCTGGTCACCGGCACATCGGCGCTCGGGGCGGGAATTCTGGTCGAGCGCGGATTCGGCTTTCTGGCAAATATCCTGGCGGCGCGGTTGGGGGGAGCCTCCACCTTTGGCGCATACTCCCTCGCGATCACAACAGCCAACAACATCTCGACCTATGCTGCCGGCGGAATTGGGGCGACCGCGGCCCGATTCTCAGGCAAGTACCCACGCGGTGGACCGGGGTACGGGACACTGGCCCGCGTGCTCCTGATCGTTTCAACCGTCTCCGCCGCCGCCGCTGCCGTCGCTCTCTGGCTCGGAGCCGGCCCCATCGCACATCTGCTCGGCAAATCCAGTCTGACCGGCCTTCTCCGATGGGCTGCGTTTTCGGCCGCGGGCATGATCTTGCTCGAGTGTGCCCGCGGATTCTTTGTCGGGCAACGCCGTCTTCGCGCTCTGATTCTCCTCTCCGTGCTGGTCGGCGCAGGCATGGTTGTGCTCCTTCCGTCGAGCGCAGCCGATCACAGCCCGGTCCGCATGATCGTGGCCCAGGGTGCGATCACCACCGGCGCGGTGCTTGTCTGCATGCTCCTCGCCCGCCCTCTCGGTCTCAGAGACGGGAACGAAGATCTCCGGGAATCCCTCACTAAGCGAGCGGACCCGCGACCGGACGGAGCCCGGGACATCCCTACTCTAGGGCGATTGCCGATCGGCCCCATGCTTCGGGAGGTCTGGACCTTTGGCATGGTGCAACTTGCCAGTCTGGTCGGCGCCAACCTGGCAGGCTGGTGGTTGGCGTCCTTGGTCGCGCGCTCCGACACAACGCTCGTGCAGATGGGGTTTTTTTCGATCGCAAGCCAGCTCCGCAATATGGTCGGGCTCGTTCCAGGCCTGCTCACCGAGAGCAGCTACTCCGTCATGGCAGAACGCGACGGTGCCGAGGCAGCGACACCGGGGCACGTCATGGCCATGTGCACCTACATCGCGAGCTTTCTTTCGCTGCTGCTCGCCGGTGCCGGCATCCTGGTTGTTCCGTGGGGCCTGACGCTGCTCTACGGTCGATCGTACGGAGGCGCCGCCGTGGCCACCGCCTTCGCACTTGCGATCGCGGTTGTCCATATGGGCAACTCGCCCACCGCCGCCAGGCTCACCATCCTGTCGATCAGGACAACCGGCCTGATCAACACGGCATGGGCGATCTCGGTTGCTCTCGCCGCGACGGTCTTCCTGCTTCACGGTGGCGGCGCGGCCGAGGGTATGGCCATCTACCTCGCCGCGCACGTTTTGTCAGCCTCTCTTGTGCTCCTCGCACTCTCCCGCGGAGGTCACGTCCCGGCAGGTGTGACATGGACCTTCCTCTTGACCACGGGAACCGCGGTTCTCCTCTCCGTCCTGGCAGCGGTTCGCACCCGCCGTCCCGATCTGCTCCTCCTGATCTCAGCTCTCATGCTGCTGATCTGGACGGTGGCGCTCTGGGCGCTGGTGACCCTCGGAAAGCGCCACGGGTGGTTGCCGGACCGGGCCACGCTGCAGAGGCTGAGCAGAGCTTTTCAGGCGAGGATCTCTGGAATCTTTGGCTCTCACGGGAGGCAGACCGTATGAACGCCGGTCTAGCCCAGTTTGCGGAAAAGCAGATCTCTGAACCTCGACTCCGCTCGCGGACAGAGGCAGGCGCGCACCTCGCTGACTCCACCCGGAGGTCTTCGGAACCTCCCGAACAGAGCAGCCAGACCGTCAACGTGCTCGCTTACGTTCACTTGCGCAACATTCACGCTTCAACCGGCGCTGGTCGAGTCGCGCGTCAACTGACCGAGCATCTTGCGCTCCGAAAGGACGTCCGGCTGCGCATTCTGGCCGACGCCCGCGACAAAGATCGTGTGCTGCCCATCGTCGGTCGACCATGGACAAGCTTCGATTACGCCACGTTTGCTCAGGACACCTCCCGACAGCAGGCGCTCTGGTTTGCCCTCGACCGCCCCCTAGCCGAGATCTTTTGGCCCGAGGCGCAGATCGTCTTCTGCACCGCCGAGTCGTATGTCCCGACCCGGTCCGCACGCCTGGTCGTAACAGCGCACGATGCCGCTTACTTCGAGGCCGGCGCACACGCCCGAGATCGTGCGTTCTGGACCCAGAGGCTCAAGTGGAGGATGCTCTTCGGTCGGCTGGAGAAGAGAGCCGACCTCTTCCACACCGTTTCGAACTTCTCGGCAGAGCGGCTGGCGCACTTTTTCCCCGCGATCGAGAACCGCCTGCGGGTCGTTCCGAATGCCGTGTCGCCTCACTTCTTTCAGCCAGTTCCGCCCGCGGGCCGCGAGTATCTCGAGCACGTAGAGCTCCATCAGACGCCGTTTGTCCTTGTCCCCGGAGGTCTCCACTTTCGCAAAAACGCCGACCTCATCCTCGAGGCTCTGCCGCAGCTGCTCCGAAGCTTCCCTGGCGTGCCGGTCGCCATCGTCAATCACTCCCATCCCGCTTACGCGGAACGTGCGAGAGCGCTCGGCGCCAACGTCCGCCTCCTTGGATTTGTCGAAGATGCCGAACTTCATGCGCTCTACGCGGCAGCAACCGCCGTCTGGTTTCCGTCACGCTACGAGGGCTTCGGTCTCCCTGTGATCGAGGCGATGGCTTGCGGAACCCCCGTTGTGGCGAGCGATGCATCTTCCTTGCCCGAGATCTCAGCCGGAGCCGCCATTCTGGTCTCGCCGGGAGATCCCGGAGCGCACGTCCGTGCGCTGGGAGACCTCCTCACCGATCCTCGCGCGCGCGTACAACTCGGGGAGAAAGGTCGCGAGGTGGCCCAGAAGTACACATGGCAGAGCTCCGCCCAGCAGTTGAAACAGTGCTTTGACGAGATCTTATAGAGGCTGCGCTTGAGTCACGGACAGATAAAAGAATCTCTCCATTAAGAACGAGTGGGCCCAAGGCTTGGCCATTTACGTGCAACTACCATTTACGTGCAACTACCAACACGACGGAGATGAGAAGACACTCAGAGAAGGGCAGAAGGGAACCAGGAAACATTTTGTTCAGCCAGTCAGGAAGCTAAAGAAAGGTCCCAACCAGGAGATACGTCTCTAACCCATGCCGGTCGCCTCACACATCCAGATACCCCGATCGACGCTGCCGTCAGATTTGCCCAAGTCCGGCACGGATCAGCAAAAGCTGGTAGTCGTTCAAAGCGGAGCTCGTGACGCGTACCAGGTCGCGCGTGCGCTCTCGGATGCAGGCATGCTGGAGCGCTTGGTAACCGACCTCTACTGGCCGGCCGAGCGCGCCTGGGCGCAGAAACTCAGCGATCGCATGCCGACCTCTCTCTGTACGCTGCTCCAGCAGCGAAACAGCCCCGATCTCTCTGCGCGGATCGTCAAACTGTGCCCCGCGACCGGCCTCCTCTCGCTCCTGCTCGAGAAGCTGCCCGGAGTTCCGACTTCTGTTCGCCGCCGGGCTATGCGGATCTCCGATCGAGTGCTGGGCCGAACAGCAGGCCGGCTCGCCAACCAAACCTCGGCCGGTCTGCTCAGCTACTCCTACTACGGATACGACGCCTTCCATGAGTACAACGGCGCAGGCACCCTCTTTCAGCTCCATCCTCACCCGGCGAGCATGCGCCGTATCCTCACCGACGAGTTGCGCGACCATCCGGATTGCGCCGCCTCGCTAAAGGCCGAGTGGGAGCTCGCCCTGCCCGAAGCAGACTTCCGCCGCCTGGTCGACGAGACGCGCCTCGCCAAACGCTTCCTGGTCGCGTCCACCTTTACCCGTCAGACCCTCATCGAGAACGGGGCCGAGCCTGAGAGCATAGAGGTCATACCTTACGGCGTCGACCTCGACCGCTTCTCGCCGGGACCTGCATCTGACCGGCGTCCGAGCCCCCAAACACCGCTGCGGCTCTTGTTTGTCGGCAGGATCAACCAGCGGAAGGGAATCAAGTACCTCCTCGAGACGATGCGTCTGCTCGGTGACAGGGACGTCCATCTCACGGTCTGTGGACGCGTGGTCGACGGTCTGGAGCTGTTTCGCGACTGCGGCGCTCGCGTCCGAGTCCGGCCCTCGGTCAGCGCCGGCGATCTGGTCGAGGCCTACCGCGACGCGGACCTGTTTGTCTTTCCATCGGTCGCCGAAGGCTTTGGCCAGGTATTGCTGGAATCGCTCAGCTCGGGCCTGCCTATCCTGAGCACAACCCGGACAGCAGCTCCGGACCTGATCGAAGACGGCGTCCAAGGCTTTATCGTCGATCCCCGCCGTCCAGATCTCTTGGCCGACCGCATCCGCTGGGCTCTCTCGCATCGATCCGAACTCGCGTCCATGCGACGTGCGGCACGGGCGCGCGCCGAACAATTTACCTGGCAACGCTTTCGCGCCGGCGTCGTCCGCGCGGTGCAGCAAGGGAACCCGACGTCCCTCAACCCGGCTTCCGGCCAAGCCGTCTCCCGCGAACCCGCCGGCAGGGACGTGCGCCGAACGGACATGGAGGCCGTCGCTCGTGTACTTTGAGATCCTCCTCTGGGCCGTGGCCGGCATCGCCGCCTTTGCCGTCGTTTGTGCCCTCGACGGCAGCCGCGACGTCTTTCATCCGCTCGTCTTTATCGGCCCCATGCTGGCCTTCCTCTATAGCTGGATGCCGTCGCGCCTGCTCGCTTCGGACGGTCTGGCACGCTTCTTCGACGGCGACCAACTGCTCCACGTCCAGCGTCTCAACGTCCTCGGCGTCCTTGCCTTTGTGCTCAGCTGCCTCGCCGCCGGTGTGCGCGTAAAGCGCCGCCCGAGCGATCCGATCCATGCGCTCTCCCCGTCGAGCTGCCGTCGCCTGCTCGCGGGAAGCGCTCTCCTCGGTCTCATCGGCCTCAGCTGTTGGTCGATCACGATCATCAACGTCGGCGGCTTTGTGCAGGCCTTTAGCGCCTCCTACGGTGGCGGCTGGGACGATAGCGGGTACATCCGCGACGGCAATCTTCTGCTCTTGGTCGGCGTCCTTCTGGCGGTTTCGGCCCTTGCCTCCGGTGCTCGCCGGCTTCCCAGCCTGCTTCTGATGGCCGTCTTCGGCCTCCCCTGGCTCGCTCAGGCGCTCTTGATGGCGCGCCGCGGACCAACCTTTGCCATCGTCGTCATCGTCGCCATGGGATGGTACCTCAACCGCGCCGAGCGTCCGCCCGTTCTCGCCACCGCCGCTCTTGGTCTAGGTCTCGGTTGGCTGGTCCTGTTTTTGGTCACCAATCGCGGCAACATCTATCTCGGATCGGACTTCGACGTAAAGACCGACGTCAGCAACGTGATCGAAAAACCCGACACCGGCAATGAGTTCATCTACGGCACAGGTTCGGTCCTGGCGGCGGAGCGGCGCGACCACTACTTCTGGATGCGTCGATATCTCGCCGAAGTTCTGGTACGCCCCATCCCCAGCGCGATCTGGCCCACCAAGTACGAGGACTTCGGCGTTCCCGAGCTGCTCAACAACGCCGGCACAGGAGAAGGCTTCGGCGATGCCCTCGGTTGGGTCGGAGCGGTCGGCTCGGCCCCAGGCGTCATCGCGGATCTGTGGGTCGAAATGTGGTGGCTGGCAGTGCCCGCCATGGCAGCCCTCGGTTGGACTTACGGCTATGTATGGCGAAAGGCGATCACCGGCAGCCGCGCCTGGGCGTGCCAGTACGCCATTCTCTCGGCCCTGTCGATCTATCTCGTCATGCAAACGATGGAGGCCGTCATCTTTCGCGCGATCCTTCTCTCGGCGCCCTGCTGGATGGTGTGGCGATGGGCGCTCCGGGTACCCAAGCGTCGGCCCCGGCCCGCTCTCTCGGCTCGCCAAGGTGCGCAAACTCTGGTGCTCGACCGGAGGTACCACGGTGTCTAGCCTCGCTCAGGAGCACATGCTCGACAACGGTGCGCCGGCAGCAGTTTCCCGCCGTGTCGAGCAGACGGAGAGGATCTCCGGGCCGTGCCGCGTCGCCGTCATCTGGATCGACTGGTACGCCTACCATGTCGCACGATTTCGCGGCCTGGTCGAGAACCCCGATCTCAGGGGCGAGGTCGTCGGCATCGAGCTCGTTGGAGGCATCGGCGTCCATGCCGGCCTCAAGTTTCGCGAAGACCTTCCCCCCGACCTGCCGATCACGACCCTGATGCCCGGGAGCAGCTGGAAAGAGGCGGGACAGCTTCGCCTCGCCATCGCGCTTTGGCGTGAGCTGTCCCGGCTCGATCCTCTCGTCGTCCTTGTCCCTGGGTACTACACACTCCCTGGATTGGCGGCCGCTCTCTGGGCCAAGCTCTCCGGCAGCAAAAGCGTGCTCATGACCGAGAGCACGCGCGAGGACCACGTGCGCGTCGGTTGGAAGGAACAGATCAAGGGAGCTCTCATTCGATCTCTCTTCGACTGGGCCATCACCGGCGGAGCGATGCACAGGCGCTACCTCGAAGATCTCGGCTTCTCACCTCCCCGCATCGCGCGCTTCTATGACGTCGTCGACAACCGCGGCCTGGGTCTCCGCACCCGCGCGATGCGCGATCAAAGAGAAGCAAGTCTGCTCAGAAGAGAAGATCCTCATCCCGACAGACAACATCCCCCTCCCGCGCCGACCTTTCTCTACGTCGGTCGGCTCGCCCCCGAGAAGAACGTCGTCGGCCTGCTTGGAAGTTATCTTGAGTTCCGCGCCCGGGGCGGCACATGGGGCCTCACGCTGGTCGGCGACGGCCCCGAAGCGGCCGATCTGCGCCGTCTCGCCGCGGCTTCGGCCTATAACCAAAGCATCCATTTCGCCGGCCACAAGACATCGTCCGAACTCCCAGACTTCTACGGTGCGGCTACGTGCTTTGTGCTCCCGAGCACGCGCGAGCCGTGGGGCCTCGTCGTCAACGAAGCCATGGCCGCGGGTCTCCCGGCCATCGTCTCCCGCCGCTGCGGTTGCGCGGAGGATCTCATCCTCCCCGGCGAGACCGGTCTAACCTTTGATCCCGCCGATCCCGCCGATCCAGGGGCGCTGGCCCGATGCCTCACCGAGATGAGCCAACAGAGCCCGAAGCAGATCAGAGCCATGGGCCATCGCGCACAACAGCACGTCCAGACCTACTCGCCAGAAAACTTCGGGGTCGAAGTCGCGCGCATCGCCCGCGCCTCATAAACCCTGATCCCGGAACAACCCGGCCGCAAAGAACAAGCCGGAACAGTCTGGCTTTTGCCTCTCGCCACTTCTTCGACGCCGCCAGGTATGGCATTCCTCAAAGAAGAGAAACGAAAGTTGCATCGCGCTCACCATCGAGACGTGGCCCAATGATCTTAGGTAACTTGCTGACTTTCTCAATCGACCCATCAGCAAGAGCTTGGTAGCTTAAACACAGACGCGTACTCTCGTCAACCGTGTCGTATCGCGGCGACGAATTTAGAGCTTCCGGACCTCCCCAAAGATGCCACCCACCCAGGCCCATCCCGCCTCTGCCCCCGCCACATCCCCGCCCGTCGCGCTGGGGAGGCGTGCCCGCTGGATCTCGGTGGTCTCTCACCTCGATCCCAAGTTCGGAGGCCTGAGCGCCGTCGTCCCCGATCTCGCCGCTGCCGTCGAGGCGAGCGGCCGATCCAGGGTCGATCTCGAAGCCTTTTGCCTCCCGGACGAACATCCCGCTCCGCAAAATCCCGCGGCACAAGATCCCAGACCACAAGCCGCGGCACAAGATCCCAGACCCGACGTGCAGGTCCGAAATCTCTGGCCGATCAGCCGTCAGCGGTGGCTCCTCGACCACGATCTGCGTCAAGCCTTCAACCGCACGGTGCAGGACGCGGACGGCGTCCATCTCCACGGTCTGTGGGAGCAGAGCACGATGGCGGGCGCCCAGGCGGCGCGGCGCTGGCGCAAGCCCTACATCGTCTCGGCCCACGGCATGCTCGAGCCCTGGGCGCTCCGGAACAAGCGGCTGAAAAAACAGATCTACGCCGCGCTCTTTGAGCGCCGGAACCTCGACGGCGCGGCTTGGCTCCATGCACTCACCCTGGCCGAGGCAGAGGACTACCGGAGCTTCGGTCTCCGGGCGCCGATCGCCATCATCCCCAACGGCGTCCATGTCCCCGATCCGGCCGAGGTGTCCACCGAACCCTTCTTCAGGAGCTTTCCCGAGTTGCGCGAGAAGCGTCTGCTCCTGTTCCTGGGCCGTATTCACTTCAAGAAAGGTCTGGATCTCCTGGTCGATAGCTGGTCCCGGCTCGCCCGGAGATCTCCGGACGCCTATCTGGTGCTCGCCGGGCCGGACTTTGAAGGGACTCGGTCGGCCATCGAGCAGAAGATGGCCGCAAACAACATCACGGATCGCGTCTGCTTCACCGGCATGCTCGAGGGCCGGCAGAAGTGGAGCGCCTTCCGCGCCGCCGAAGCTTTTGTCCTTCCGTCGTACTCCGAGGGTCTCAGCGTCTCTACCCTCGAGGCGATGGGCATGGGCCTGCCCGTCATCGTTTCCAAGCAATGCAATCTGCCCGAGGTAACGGAGTTCAACACCGGATGGCAGATCCAATCCGAAGTCGACTCTCTTACGTCAGCTATAGAAGAGTGGCTCACCGGTCCCGTTGAACGGACTCTCTCCATGGGAAGACGCGGACGTGCCCTGGTGAGAGATCGGTACAGCTGGGACGCGGTCGGCGCCCAGATGAGCGACCTGTACGACGCAGTCCTGAACGGCACCACACCCGGAAGCTTCCCTTGTTGGAGCGCGCGATGAGCAGCATCGACTTGAGCCGGTACGACAACTCCTGGTACCACCCCGGGCGCTCGCGCCTCTGGCGGGCCGCCTGGTTCTTCTTCGGGCTTCCGCTCCTTCGCAGCTCCGTCCTCCCCTCCTCCGGCCTGCGCGTCCGGCTCCTGCGGGCGTTTGGCGCTCGGATCGGCTCGGGCGTGGTCATCAAACAGGAGGTCAACGTCAAGTACCCCTGGCACCTGGTGGTCGGCGACCACACCTGGATCGGCGAGGGGTCGTGGATCGACTGCCTCACCACAGTTCGCCTTGGATCGAACGTCTGCGTCTCCCAGGGAGCGTACCTCTGCACCGGCAACCACGACTGGAAGGATCCGCGCTTCGGTCTCGTCGTCTCGCCCATCCAGGTCAACGACGGCGCCTGGGTTGGAGCCCGGTCCATCCTCACCCCAGGCGTGGTCCTTGGCGAAGGCGCAATCGCAGCCGCCGGCAGCATCGTCACGCGCGACATCCCAGCCTTTGAGATCCATGCCGGCAACCCTGCCGTCTTTGCCCGGCGCCGCGAGGTCAGAGCCGGAACCGAGATCTCGGCCACCATCCCGGTCCCCATGGCGGGCGAGGTGACGCGTTGAAGATCCTCCTCCTCAACCAGTTCTTCTGGCCCGATTCCTCGGCGACCAGCCAGCTGCTCACCGATCTCGCGCGGGGTCTGAGCGAGCGCGGACACGAGGTCTTCGCCATCGCAGCCGACGGCGGATATGCCCCGTCGGCGTTCGGGGAAGCTCCTCCCGACGTCACGGTGTATCGCGTCAAGGCACTTCCGTTTGTGCGCGGACGTTTGGGCCGCGTCCTCTCCTATCTCTCCTTCTACGTCTCCGCCACCGTTCGCGGCCTCACCGTCCCGCGGCCGGACCTTGTCCTCACGCTCACCACGCCGCCTCTCCTCTCGCTTCTCGGCACCATCCTCAAAGCTGTGCGTGGCTCACGCCACTTCATCTGGGAGATGGACGTGTACCCTGACGTCGCCGTCGATCTCGAATACTTCCGGGCCGGCGGCCTCCCGGATCGCCTCACCGGCATCCTCGCCGACTTTTCCCGCCGCAGATCCGACGGAATCCTCAGCCTCGGCGAATGTATGCGCGAGCGCCTGATCGGTCGCGGCATCCCCGCCGGAAAGATCTCTGTCGCGGAGAACTGGGCCGACGGCAACGCCATCCGTCCCATCTCACAGGCGAGATCCGACGGAAAACTAGTTCTCCTCTACTCCGGGAATTTGGGTCTTGCCCATGATCTTGGTACCGTTACCGGCGCCATCGAAGCGCTCTCCGGAGACGACCGTTTCCGCTTCCTCTTTGCTGGCAGCGGCGGCCGTCGAAAGGAACTCGAAGAGTTCTGCCACGCGCGCGAGATCCGGTCGGTCGAGATGCGGCCCTATGCGCAGCGTGCCTCGCTCAGCGAAAGCCTGGCGGCCGGCGACATCGGTCTTGTAACCCAACGCGAGATCTGCTGCGGATCTGTCGTGCCAAGCAAGGTCTACGGCCTGCTCGCGGCGGGCAAACCCATTCTTTTCATCGGTCCAGAGAACAGCACACCCGCATACATTGTGAAACGTTTTCGCTGCGGTTGGCACATCTCCTGTGGCGACGTCCGGTCTCTGGTCGGCCTCTTGCAATACCTCGCCGACCATCCCGAAGAGGTCGCCCGGGCGGGCGCGAGCGCCCGCGAAACCCTGCTCAGGCACTACGACCTCGACCTCGGTGTGGGTCGTATCTGCCAACTTCTCGGCGCGGACGCGGAAGTTCCGCCCGCGTCCGGCCCGAGAATTGCAAACAACACAAGTAGCCGCGGCCCTGAAGTCCTTGTACGTTCATAAACTCGCACGGATCCGCACACAAAGAGGTCGTTGGTTATGCTTGCAATCGTAGCTCTCGGTTTGATCGCGTTTCTGCTCTGCCTGATCGCGACGCCGCTCTGCCGGGACAGGTTTCTCCACTGGAACATCGTCGATCGTCCTGACACCGAGCGCAAGTTTCACGGACGTCCGATCCCGCGCATCGGCGGCATCCCGATCGCTCTCTCCTACGCCGGCGCGCTCGCTCTCATGCTCCTCCTCGCGCCGCGGTCGGCCCGCATCTCCATCCAGCACTCCCGTCTGCTCTGGTCGCTCCTACCCTCGGCCGGTCTGATCTTTGTCACCGGCCTGGTCGACGATCTCCGCGGCCTCAAACCCTGGCAAAAACTCGCCGGGCAAGGCGCCGCCGCCGTCCTAGCCGTCTCCCTTGGCGCCCGCATCACGCTGTTTCACGGTGTGCCCGTCTCGCCCTGGATCACCATTCCCCTCTCGCTCCTCTGGCTGGTCGGATGTACCAACGCCTTCAATCTCATCGACGGCATGGACGGTCTCGCCTCCGGTGTCGGCCTCTTTGCCACCATAACCACGCTGCTCGCCGCCGTGCTCCAGGGAAACTTCGGCCTCGCCATGGCAACCGTTCCTCTGGTCGGCTGCCTCCTTGCGTTTCTTCGATACAACTTCGCGCCCGCCTCCATCTTTCTCGGGGACTGCGGAAGTTTGACCATCGGTTTCATGCTGGGCTGCTTCGGCCTCATCTGGAGCCAGAAATCCGCCACACTGCTGGGAATGGCCGCACCCCTGATGGCCTTTGCGCTCCCTCTGCTCGATGTCAGCCTCTCCATCGGCCGGCGCTTTCTCCGCAGCCAGCCCATCTTTCAGGCCGATCGCGGACACATCCATCACCGTGTTCTGGCGCTCGGATTCAAACCGCGAGATGCCGCTCTTATCCTCTATGCGGTCTGCGGCGTGGCCGCACTTCTGTCGCTGCTCCAAAGCATGGGAAGCCGCGAGTTCCGCGGTCTCACCATCATCGTCTTCTGCTCGCTCTCCTGGATCGGGATCAAGGCGCTTGGATACGTCGAGTTCAGCGCGGCCCGCAAGATCTTCTCTCAAAAGACCGTTCGGCGTGTCCTTCAGGAAGAGATCTACCTCGCCGAACTCCGACGTTCGCTGGCGACGGCCGAAACCGTCCGGGAGTGCTGGGCAATCGTCCAGACCGCGTGTGCCGACCTGACCTTCGCCACCATCGAAATGCACCTCAACGGAGAGACCTTTGAGAGTGTTCCCGACGGATTCCCCGGCGAGCCCACCTGGCACATGACACTTTCCCTCGGAAGAAGAGGCCACCTCAGCCTCACCCGCGTCGTCGAAAGCAGCACGCCGCTCCTCATGATGTCCGTGCTCCACCTCCTCCAGGAGGGCATAAAATCCAAACAGATCCAGGCAGTCGAACCGGCCCACGCGGGCGCAGCTTCACGAGTGATCTCAGGAGCGGCCTAACCGAGACGCTTGTTCGATAACCTCGGCAATTTCGGTTCGTCAGACACCGTTCCACTCGCAGTCGTCGCTGCCGTTTTGCATCGCTGCCGTCAAAATCCCAAACCTGTCCAACGCAGAAGAAAGCCAGACTCGCCTCCTCACCAAAGGCGAAGTCTACGGAGTCAAAGATAAGTATGTGGCAGCTCCTGCAAGTCTCCGACGTCCTCGATCGTGAGTTCGGCTCCGCCCTCTCGGAGAGTGTTCCCACCCTCGCGTGGGAGCCGATGATGTCGTATGCACCTTGGCGTCTGTCGGAGATGGACGCCGACGTCACCGACCCGCCGCTGCGAGTTCGCCGATTTCCCCTCCAACGAGGCTACGCGCGGCCCTGGATCTCAAACACCATCCGGCTCGGTCCCTCGCAGGTCCGTCGTATGCTCCGCTACACCTCTGCCGCAAACCCCGGACCGCTCATCTGCACGACGCCCTACTACGCTCCGGTCGCCGAACTCTGGCCCGGTCCGGTCATCTACCACCTTACCGATCTGATCGCGGCCTATGGCGGAGCCGATGCCGCTCTTGTGCATGCTCTCGACACCCGCCTCTGCCGCGCGGCGACGCTGGTCTGCCCCAACTCGCAGCGGCTGGCGTCCTACCTTACAGAGAAGGCAGGTTGCGATCCTCTGAAGATCCAGGTCCTTCCGAATGCAACGCGCGCGGCAAATATCCTCTCCCGTCCCGATCTGCCACCGGCCCCTCTGCCCGAAGATCTCGAACACCTCCCGCGACCAGTCGCCGGCGTGATCGGAAACCTCGCCTCCAACATGGACTGGGTTCTGCTCCAACAGGCCGTCGAGAGCACACCGGAGTTCACGTGGGTCTTCGTCGGCCCGACCTCCATGCCCATCGAGGACCCGGCGCAGCGTCGCGCCCGCGAAGCCGTCCTGAGACACACCTCCGCCCACTTCACCGGCGCCAAACCCTACGGCCGCCTCGCCGCCTACGCCCGCTCCTTTGATGTCGCTATCCTGCCGTACATGCGCAGAGAGCCGACCTACTCCGGAAGTTCAACGCGTTTCTACGAGCATCTCGCCGCCTGCCGACCGATGCTTGCGACTCGCGGCTTTGAGGAACTCCTGCACAAGCGGCCCCTCCTCGAACTTGTCGACACAGCGGAAGAGATCTCGGACGCCCTCCGCTCCATGAAACAGGTTGACTTCAACGATGGGCACGCCCACGCGCGTTGGCAGGCCAGCCGTGCCGGTACCTGGCAAGCACGCGCGCTTGCAATGCAGGCGGCACTCGCCAGCCGTCTTACCGGCCTGCCTGCCGGCGCCACCGTCAGATCTCGATCCGACTCACTCGAAGCAGAACCGGATCTCGTCGGTCCTCTTCCGAGCGCCTGAACCAAATTGCGCCATTGCCCAGAGATCGTCGCCCGTCGGCTTCCGCGCTCAGTGATTGACCGTGACAGCGACAATATTCGAGAGCAGGGTATCGTTGCTGATGCTGTGCGCCCACACCTGCAAGGTATGCAGGCCGGACGAAAGCGCCGACGTATCCATCTGATAGACATACGGTGCGCTGCCCACCCTCTGCCAGCCGTACTCGGCCCCATCCACCATCAGATACGATCCAGCTGCGTCCAAGGGCTGCGTGATCGTCGCGACCACGCTGACCAGACCTGACAAGGCTTGCCCCACGCCAGGATAGGTCAGGCTGACGGGCGAACTGCTCACCGGCGCGGGTGGAGCCGGCGTCGGCGTTCCGACAGGTGTCCCATTTGTCCCATTGCTCACGACCACCGGAACCGACGCCGAGAGCAGCGTCTGATTCGCCGTCGAATGCGCCCAGAGTTGCAGCGTGTGCGCTCCATCCGCAAGCGTTTGCGTATTCAGCGCGTAAACCCAAGGCTGACCCGTCACGCGGCCGGTCCCAATCTCGTTGCCGTCCACCATCAGGTACGAGCCCGCCGCGTCCAGAGTCACATTGATCGCTGCTGTCACGGAGATTGTGCCGGAGATCGTCCCCTGCGCCGAAGGTCTGAGGATGGACACAGGTCCCGGGTTCGCGGTGGGCGGCGCCGGCGTGGGAGCTGGGGGCGTGGGCGGTGCAGGCGTCGGCGTCGGAGGTGCAGGCGTTGGAGATGGAGGCGCGGGCACCGGTGCCGGCGCGGGCGAAGTCACGCCGGCATCCTGGTAGATCTGCACCACCGTGTCGTTATTGGCCTGCCAGTAATCGGCATGCACCATCAGGATGTCGCCGTGACGGACCGCGGACGTCAGCTGAGGACGTGCGGCAGCCAGCCGTCCGGCATCGACATCATTGATCAGGTTGGCGCTGAACGCATTGGGATAGTAGGCATAGACGGTCGGATCCGTGCCCAAATCGCCGTGAAACAGAAAGCTCTTGAACGGGGCCGTGTACGCGTAGTGCTTGGGCGTGCTCTCCTCGGGAATGATCAGCGAATCGGGCAGCGCCGCCGCAACCTGCTGAAAGATGCTCGGATCGAGCGTCGCACCGTTCGGCTCTACCGTCGAATCAACATAGAACAGCGTCGCGCCCCAGCGATCGTGCGCAAACCGCATCTTGCGGATGAGCTCTGCAGGGACAGCCGCATCCGGCAACGAGACCTGGCTCGCCGTACCGTCCGCGTTCAGCGTGAAGTGCTGCGGCCGGATGCAGACGCCGACACGGAATCCCGCATCATGCATGATCTTGAAATATGCATCATCCAGCTTCATCCCGGCGTACGGCGAGACCGGGTTCGCGATCACCGACTCCATCTCCGGCGCGACCTGCGCGATCTCATCCGGAGAGCAGACGTAGCTGGTCGACTGCGGATACTGCTCCCCCTCAATATCCCAGGTGATCGCACCTTGTGCGTTCAAGCGCTGAAGATTCTGCACATTGCTCGCCGCCTGCTGCAGCACCCTCGCCTGGAAGCTCGCCAGGCCGGCCGGCGTACGAACGTCGAAGTCGGCCGGGTTGCTGTCGTTGAAGTACCGCCGAGGGTTGTTGGGAAAGCCGCCGGGCTGGTTGATGTTGCCCTGCGGTGAACTGGCCAGATACGCCGTTCCGATAATGCGGTGATCGCTCCACTGCAGCGTCATCGGCCAGGTCCGGGCCCAATTCGCGTAGGCATCGGCCGCCAGCGCGGCGGTTGCGGTCCCGGAAGGTGCGAACCGAAGCGAAACCGTGAAGCTATCCGTTTGCCCCGGCTGGACCGGCCGATCGTTGTGCGGCAGAAACGTCGCCAGGTTGTCCGGCGTCGTCCCGCTGATGAGTGCGGTGTAGGCCGTCGGCGCCCCGGTTGGCTGGAATCCGCTGTAGAGCGGTTTCGTCGCGTCCGGAACCACAGCCGCCACTTCACCCTGCCCGAAGTCCGCCACGGTCACGCTCGGGGCAATCGTGTTGTACGCGAGCTGCGAATAGCTCGGATCGTTGAAGCCGCTCGGCAGAGAAGGGAAGTGAAGCGCAAGCGGGTAAATCGATGCACCATCGAAGATGATGCCCGAACCGGCGGCGTTCGTTTGCGTCACAATCATGTCGAGCGAATCGCCATTCTGCACGTACTGCAGGCTGATCGAGCCCCACGCGAAGTTATAAGTCCATGTGTGGGTCGCGCCATTCCAGCTGCGGCCGCTGTTCGACTCACCCCACCCGTACTGCGGCGCCGACAGGACGTTGCCCTGCAGATCCGTCGCTTTCATGTGCCAGATGTGGAAGCTGTCGCTCGGAAAGGCGCTCAGGTCCTCGAGTGTCACACCCTTGTACGACAGTTGCTGGACACCGTTGTTCCCGTACGTAACCCGAAGATCCGATTGTGCGACCACCCGGGTCGCGACGGCCGCAAGCCCCGCCAGAACCAGGGCCGCGAGTGAGATTGTGACAACATTGCGCTTCATCGTTCGGACGTACTCCACATTCTTCAAAACGGCAAGGGTTCAAGCTTCGGGCAAGACAAGGCGCAGGTATAGTCCGTGCCTTAGAGTCAATATTGCTCCAAAACACGCACCTCACGCCTGGCCTGACAGTGGTAGGTGGCATACGACTTCTGTGGCAGGGAGTGGAACAGGGTTGGGGGGAACAGGTCTAAGTGTAAGACCTATGCTATCGAGTTTCCGTGAACAAGGAAGTATCTTCGACAGTAACCCGCGTCGGAGAAGCGAATCATCCTGCCTTTCGCGAGACGCTTTTCACAACCGCGGACCTCACCGGTTCTGGATCAGCAAAGGCAAAGTTTACTCCGCTCCGGATGAGCTCGCGTCCGGAGCGACCGAGATCAGATGCGCATGCACAATGAAGCGTTTGGGCGCCGCACCGACGTAGTCAAACGGATAGCACGTGATCAGCGTCATCTCCGGTCGATCGCGGATGGACAGCACCTCGACCTGATCCGGTGTTACCACCTCGGTCGTATCGACAACATAGTGATAAACGCCCGTCCTGTCCGTGATCCGGACCTCCATCTTTGGGGTCACCCGGCGCAGCGGCCGAAAAAACGTGTCGCGATGACCGGCGAGTCCCAGCGTCCCCAGCCCACCCGGCATCGCTGTGCCTTCAATGTGTCCAACTCCACGCAGCAGGCTGTCCGGGTCATAGCTCGCTAGAACCGGAACCGAAAGCGAGATCTGCGGGATCTCGAGCCGCCCGATGACGTCCTGCTTCTCATGTCTGCTTCCAACCGGGACAGAACCGGCCTGCGCCGGAGCGACAGAACCAGCCGAAGCCTCACCATGGATCTGCCGCGCACGAGCCTCGGCCGACCGGACCCTAACTCCAGTTAGAAGAAGAAACAGTCCTAAAACGACCCCAGCCGCCCAGAAGAAATGTTCGACCCGGGCGGCTAAGCTCGACGTTCGTGACGACGGAGACGGCATCGCTCTCGCCTACAGACCGCGTCTCCAACGGTACGCTCGCATCCCAGCCGCCGCCGCCAACAGGAACACAGCCATCATGAAAAGCAACGGAAGAGGGCTGGCCGTATGCGGCAGCTGCGCGATCACGGGCTTGCGGTGCACTCGCCGAGGCGTGCTCGCCACAGCTTGCTGCGAGACATCCGAACTGGGCGCCGAAGAACTGGGCACCGACGCGCTCGGCACAGACGAGGTAGACGCGGCAGAGCTGCGCTGCGAGCGCGCCGGCAGCGGCTCAGGTGTCTGTGCCGACGCCACCTGCTGATAGCGCTCCGCCTTGATCGCCGGCGTGCTGTCGTTCGGCCCCACCTGCGTCGACGACAACAGCCAAAGTGTCACTACCTCCATGTCGTCCTTGGAGAGCTCCTTGTCGGCGACCTTTCCCTCTGAAGCCGGATCGATGGCCGGAACCTTGGCCTGGTTTGACTTCGCGATCGCGACCGCCTCGCCCTTGGGATAGACAAACTCGATCGCCGACGCACTGTTCGGGAAGTACCAGCCGCGGAGGTACGACGTACCCTGAGCCGCATTGCCCCACGTGATCGGGCCAGGCACCGCGGGCTTTCCGAGCGAGCTGTTCGGAAGTCCGAGAAACGTCGAATGTGTGCTCCCGCCGTTGCCTTCAACCCGCACAATAATGCGATCGGAAAGATGGTCGACAACCTGAATGGAGTACGATCCCGGCTTCAACGTCGCTCCAGGAATCCGGGTCTTGTCCGAAATCGTGAACTGCTGCGATACGGCGTCAGGGTCGAGAGCCCACGTCTGGGGAACCCCCACGGCTAAAGCCAGAAAACCCACGAGGAAGAGCTTCCACTTCATCATCCAGATCAATCCCTTCATCCCAGCATTCTCAAGTTGCGTAGATCCGCAAGGAAGCGCAGATAGCTCGGACACACGGCCAAGTCGGCGTGGTCCAGGTTCATACCTATCATCGGCAGGGAAGCGGCAGAGCGCCAGCAATAAGCTGTGGAACAACTACGCGGAAGTAACGTAAAACGTGCAAATCGGAGAGTAACTGCGCCCTCACTGCTTGCGACACCCCGCGCGAAACACCCTCGGCTTGCGCCACTGTTCCTCGGTCGCAAAAATGATGCAGGTCTCGCCCGTCTCCGTGTCCAGCCGCCACGTCAGGTCGCCCTGCCGATACAGCTGAAAGTGTCCCGATCCCCCAAACAGCATGCCATTCGGCGGATCCGGTGCGATCGAATCCGTCGCCGGCGGCGTCACACCCGGGCTCCCGGCTCCTGGTGCCGCCGACAAGCTTCCATCGCCCTCCGAGCCCCGCCCATTGCCGCCGCCCTCCACGTTCGCACCGCTCCCACTTCCAACCGACCCGATCTTCGCACTCGCTCCCGTTCGCCTCGCTGCCGCCGCATCGGGCGCCGCCCCCGCCACGGATCGCCCGTCCGTCGGAACCACCTCCCCGTCCCGGCGCAGCCGGCCAGCGTCATAGCTGTTCCAACCGACGTACGCAAAGACGGCCACGACCAGCATCGCGAGACCGATCAGAACGCGCTTCAACATAAACTCTGTCCCTTTAAGGAGCTCTTTCCCTAGGGCTGAATCTATCATCCGCGCCTCGTCCAGACACCGCTCTGCTCAGCTCCAGCCAGTCTCGCCGCAAGCTCCCCCAGACCGACCCCGTCCATTCACTCGCCACCCCCGCCCGAAGCCCAATTCACTGGCAGCCCAAAGCCAGCCGCGAGCCATCCAGAAGCCAAAATCCGCGAAGCAAAGGAGTATGATGAGACCCGTGCCGAAGTTCTCCGTCGTCGTCCCTTTCCATAACGAAGAAGAAAACGTCACCGCCCTCTACGACCGCCTGAAAGCCGTCATGGAAGCCGTGCTCGCCGACGCGCGCGAGACCTTTGAACTCGTCTTCGTCGACGACGGCTCCCGCGACCGCACCTACCGCCTCCTCGAAGAGATCGCCGCCGTCGATTCGCGCGTCCTCGTCGTCAAACTCCGCCGCAACTTCGGCCAGACCTCCGCCCTCGCCGCCGGCTTCGACCACGCCCAGGGTGAGTTCATCCTCGCCATGGACGGCGACCTCCAGCACGACCCCAACGAGATCCCCAACTTCCTCGCCAAACTCGAAGAAGGCTACGACGTCGTCAGCGGCTGGCGCTCCGAGCGCGGCGACAACCTCCTCTTCCGCCGCATCCCCTCCCGCGCCGCCAACAAGCTCATGGCCGCCCTCTCCGGAGTCCCCATCCACGACTTCGGCACCACCTTCAAGGCCTACCGCCGCGAAGTCATCCAGAACATCCCGCTCTACGGCGAAATGCACCGCTTCATCCCCGCCCTCGCCTCCTGGTACGGCGCCTCCATCTG